>NZ_JBYCKN010000068.1:0-16835 GCF_057473405.1 Sulfobacillus sp. TH-112 | reverse complement strand
GAAGCCTCCACCAATTTCTCCCGTTCTGATGGAGTGCGTTATGGAATGCGGGCACCAGGGCACGATTTGGTGTCGATGTATGAAGAAACCCGAGATGAAGGGTTTGGCACGGAAGTCAAACGACGCATCTTGCTGGGGACGCATGCGTTATCGGCCGGCTACTATGATGCGTTCTATCTTACCGCCCAGAAAGTGCGGACCCGGATACGGGAGGACTTTCACGCAGCCTTTCAAGCGGTGGATCTTATTGTGACACCGACGACGCCCGACCTGCCATTTTTGATTGGGGAACGCAATGACGATCCCATCAAGATGTATCTCGGTGATATTTACACGGTGACGGCTAACTTAGCGGGAATCCCGGGACTTTCTATGCCGGTCGGTCTTGCGGATGGATTGCCGGTGGGATTGCAGTGGCTGGCCCCACCGCTAGCGGAAGCGCGCCTGCTTCACGCCGCAGCGCAGTTAGAAGCTCAAATCGGAGATGTCTTGCCGTGGCCAAGGGGGATTGCTGACCATGAATAGTGATTATCAGGTCATTATTGGGCTTGAAGTACATGTGGAATTGAAGACTGCCTCAAAGCTTTTCTGCTCTTGCGCCAATGCCTTCGGTGCTGCTCCGAATACCCACACGTGTCCGGTCTGTCTGGGGATGCCCGGAGTACTTCCGGTGCTAAACGAAGAAGCCATTCGCATGGCGACACGTGCGGCTATGGCGCTCAATTGCCGGGTGGCGGGATATTCAAAATTTGATCGAAAGCAGTACTTTTATCCCGATCTCCCCAAAGCGTATCAAATCTCGCAGTATGATGAACCGCTGGCAGAGTGGGGTTACGTGACGATTCGTCCCGAGGGCGGGGAGGAAAAGCAGATTGCGATCCGTCGCATCCACGTTGAAGAAGATGCCGGAAAGCTGAATCATTTGGGCATTCGGTTGGGTGATGCCTCAGGATCGTTAGTGGATTTAAATCGAGCTGGAGTTCCGTTGGTAGAAATTGTCTCCGAACCCGATCTGCGTTCGGCGGAAGAAGCGCGTCTTTACTTGACTGAATTGCGGGCAGTGCTAAGCTATCTCGACGTCTCGGACCTCAGAATGGAAGAAGGGTCGATGCGATGTGACGCCAATATTTCTCTTCGACCGAAACACTATCAAGGAAGCCTCGAAGATCTACCGCGCGTGGAAATTAAAAATGTCAACTCGATACGGAATGTTCAACGCGGGATTGACTACGAAATCGGGCGGCAATTGGAAGCGGTTCTGAACGGCGAACGCATACGTAAGGAGACGCGCGGATTTGATGATACTACCGGTAAGACCTACAGCCAGCGCAGTAAAGAAGAAGCCAACGATTACCGATATTTTCCTGAACCAGACCTTCCACCACTAGTGCTAAGTGACGCTGTTCTGGAGGAGATGAGGAGCGGTCTACCGGAGTTGCCGGCAAGCATCCGTGAGCGGCTTCGGAGCCAAGGCATCCCTGCGCAGGACGTGGAGGTGTTGGTGCTGGACCGTTATGCCTATGAGTATTGGAAAGAGGCCACAGCACAATTCGCTGACGTCCGGTTGGTAACGAACTGGATGCTGTCTGATGTCGCCCGTCTGATTAACGCCCGCCAAGAAAGCTTCTCGCAAGCGAGTGTCGGGCCCAAAGAACTTGTTGAATTATTAAAGCTGATTCAGTCAGGAACCTTGTCAGGACGAATGGCAAAAGAAGTCTTGGAAGGCATGTTCGAGTCGAAGAAGAGCGCGGCTCAGGTGGTTCAAGAAAAGGGACTCAGTCAGATCACGGACGAGGACGCCATTCGGCGGGTGGTAGAAGAGGTGTTGCAGAAGAACCCCGCCGTGGTCGACGACTACCGTTCGGGCAAAGAGAAGGCTTTGGGTTTTCTGGTGGGTCAGGTCATGAAAGAGACCCGCGGACAGGCCAAGCCGGATTTAGTGAATCAGTTGCTAAAGGACTTGATGGCTCCGTGAATTGGAGAAATCCTTTGAGGATGCCGGCTGGAGCGCATTTGAGGATTGTGGCCACCTCAAGCGCTGTCAATGCTGCTGCCATCGAGGCGGGTCAAGGGGCGATGGAGGAGCGGGGATTTACGGTGAGTCTCGCTCCTCACCTTTTCAACCGATGGCAGGATGACCTGCAGTTGGCGGGCGAGGATCGCCATCGGGCTTCGGATCTCATGGAGGCGCTCATCGATCCTGCAGTGGACGGCATTGTAATGGCTCGCGGTGGATATGGCGCGATGAGACTATTGCCGTATTTGGATGCATCGGTGGTGCAGGCCCTAACTCCCAAACCGGTGATAGGGTTTAGTGACGTGACGGCGATTCATCAATTTCTTTTTCATTGCGGTTGGCCCAGTGTGCACGGGCCGAACGCGCATAGCGATTGGGCGGGTACCGCGGGTGATGCCGCGCAAGCGCTACTTTTTGATGAGGCCGAGCGATTGACGGAGACTCCGTTAGAACCCCTCTGTGGGACGCTGGCGCAGCCGCTGGTGGCCCCATGGCGTGGGGGCAACTTGGCAATATTGGCGTCCTTGGTAGGACTACCTTGGCCGTGCGATTGGCATGGCTCCATCCTCTATCTTGAGGAAGTGCACGAAAAGCCCTATCGCATTGATCGTATGCTCTACCAATTGTATCTCTCGGGAATATTAAAGGGTGTGCGGGGGATCGTGTTTGGCGAGGCGCTGTTTGATACGCCGGGGTCCCAAGAGCGGGCAGTGAAAGGCATTCTCACGCAATTGGCGGAAAAGATGGAAATCCCCGCGTGGTGGGGATTTCCCTCCGGGCATTCTCCCAATATGACGGCTCTCCCTTTTGGAGTGCCGCTGAGCATTAATTCAGACGGGCACGTTGATTGGCCTCGAGAGGAGGGGTCTAGTGGGTGAGGAAATTGTGGCGCGTATTGAACGGATGGGGCAGGCTGGAGATGGTGTTGCTCGTGGCGAGGATGGCCGCTTAATCTTCATCCCTGGCGCTCTCCCCGATGAAGAGGTGCGCGCCGAGATTACGGAAGTGCGCCGCAACTTTTCTCGTGCGAAACTGCTCGGGGTTAATGTGGCGGCCAGGGATCGCGAAATGCCACCCTGTCCGATATTCGACGCGTGTGGTGGATGCACGTTTCAACACTGGGCCTATGCCAGTGAATTGCAGTACAAAGAGACGCGTGTGCGTGAAGCGTTAAAGCGTGTGGCGGGCTTTTCTGACGAGCGCGTTAGCCCTATCGTGGGTAGCGTCTCCCCTTACGAGTACCGTAACAAGGGACAATTCCCGGTGGCGGGTCAGGGCGGTATGGTGGCATTCGGTCTTTACGGTCGTGGCAGTCATCGGATAATCGCCACCGACCACTGTGACATTCAAGATGCGGTGGTCAACAGGGTGCTCAAGGAGGTTCAAGGCGCGGCTCGCCAGGTGGCCGTTACCCCCTACGAGGAATCGTTAGGCCAAGGGGTGCTGCGTCATGTGATGGTGCGCAGTTCCCGAATGACCGGAGAAGCGCTAGTGCTGTTGGTGGTCCGGGTACCGGATGAGAGCCTATCAATCATGGCAGAGCATATCATGCAACGATGCCCCGAGGTGAAAGGGGTTGGAATGAATGTTAACAGCGAGCGCACGAATCGAATTCTGGGCGAGCATACCCAGATTCTAAAAGGGCAAGATCACATCGTGGATACCATCTTGGGTCTTAAGTTCTCGCTATCATTTACCTCGTTTTTTCAAGTCAATCCTGACCAAGTGGGAGTCTTATATCAAACGGCCTTAGGATTTGTGAACGTGGGCCTCACGGAGGTTTGGGACCTCTATTCTGGCGTGGGCACGCTGGCAGCGCTGGCATCTCAGAAAGCGCTCTTAGTTCGGGCATTGGAAGCGAATCTTGACGCCTGCCGCGATGCAGAAGAAAATTTCCGCTTAAATGCCATCCGCAATGTGACCATAGTGCATGGGCGGGTGGAGGATGTGATTCACAATTGGGTCACGTCTGATAAGACACCACCAGATGCCGTGATTGTGGATCCGCCGCGAGCTGGGTTGGTGCCATCGGTGGTAGATTCACTGAATGCCCTGAGAGCCAAGAAGATTGTCTATGTCAGTTGCAATCCCGATACCTGGGCGCGTGATCTTTTGGCGCTACACCCGCGGTATGCGCTAGAGGAGGCTATTCCTGTCGATATGTTCCCACGGACAGACCATGTCGAGATTGCTTCGGTTTTATCTCTCCATGAGGCCTAGCCCCGTGTGCCCAAGTGTTAGTGCGCTTCGTCCGCCAGCACCCGCTTTCGAACCAAAAGCCAAGCGACCGCTGCGACCACAATGCCACCAAACCCCACTACCGCCCCCACCAATTCGCCCTTGGCCAGTGGCGACACCAACATTGCCAGCACCACCACGACGATTACAAAGTAGGTAGTGTAGGGGAATCCCCAGAGCTTATGATTGAGCTTGTCGGGACTCTTCTTCATGAGGTAGGGTCGGTAATAGCGCTCTGTGAGGAGGACCATCAGCCAGATGAACATGGCCTGAAATCCCGTGGCAGTGACAAGGTAGCTATAGGCTTTTTTGGGAAGGACGTAGGCAAGGATAATGGTGAGTGCCAATAGTCCAGCGCTCATCCAGATGGCGCGGGTTGGTTGCCCTTTTTGGTTGAGCTGTCCTAATCCTTTGGGAGCTTGGCGTTGTTGCGCTAATGAATAGAGTACGCGGACATTGGAATATAAAGCGGCATTCATGGTGGAAAGCACGGCAAACAGTAACACCAGATTCATGATGGTGGAGAGATAGGGAATGGTGCTGACTCGAATCGCCATGATAAAAGGACTAATCGCGTCGGACTCTCTATACCACGGGACCAGCGCCAGCACCACGAAAATCGAGCCCATAAACATGATGGTGACTAACCAGGATGAATTGCGGATCGCTTGACTCAGGGTGACGTGAGGATTTTTCGCCTCGGCCGCGGCGAGTCCAATCACACCGGTGCCGGCATAGGCGAATAGCACCAGAATCATCGCCGGCATCGCGCCATAGAGGCCGTGGGGTGCGATGCCTCCTAAGCCAGTAAACATATGAGAAATGCTGAGGACAGGGTGGGTTGATGGGACCGCATGGAATATCAAGAGAGCGCCCAAAACAATAAAAGCTAGTACCGCGAGAGTTTTCACTCCAGCCATCACCCCCTCGATGGTGCCAAATCCGCGCACACTGATAAAGTTAATGGCAATAATGAGCGCGGAGTAGGCGAGAGACCAAAGCCAGAGAGGCATGCCCGGGAACCATAATTTTGAAAATAGGGCCGCTGCGGTGACTTCGCTGGACATGGTGAGTACGCTCGAAAACCAAAAAATCCATCCCGAGACAAAGGTCCACCCCGGCCCTAATACTTCTTTGGTGAATACCAAAAATGACCCGGGTGTTGGGGTGGAGATGGACATTTCCGCTAAGGCATTAATTTCGATGATCATCACCAGTGCCCCCAAGGCATACATGGCTAATACGATCGGTCCCGCATGGTGGATCGCCAGACCACTGGCCATAAAGAGACCAGAACCCATGATGCCTCCGATGGTGAGCAACGTTAAGGCGGGTGAGGTGAGATCTTTATGGAATGTGCGGCGATGTTGGCTGTGCGATTTAGTCTTCGATTTTCCCGGGGTCTTTATGCCCATGGAGACATCCCTCCGATTTGACATAGCATTTCAGTTTCTGGTAACAACTTAGAGGATAGGATGAGCAACACCAGAGGGCTTTATTCGGGGGTGAAGTAGTGGGCGTGGTAAAGGGCAAGACAGTGGCTCAATCGCGAACGGAAATGACAGAGTTGGTTCTTCCGGGAGATTCAAATCAGCTAGGCAACATTTTGGGCGGAAAAGTCATGCATTGGATCGACTTGGCGGCAGCGATTACCGCCAATCGCCATGCAGGTCATGTTGCGGTGACTGCTTCAATGGATAGTTTGGAGTTTCTACATCCTATTCGCGTCGGAGAAGTTGTGCACTTAGTAGCCCAGGTGAATTGGGCGGGTCGCACATCGATGGAGATTGGCGTTGATGTGTACGGAGAGAATATGGATACTGGCGAGCGTCGTAAAACCTCTACGGCTTTTCTGACCTTTGTCGCCTTGAACACAGAGGGGACACCCATTGAAGTGCCTCCTCTGGTATTAACTAGCGGTGAAGAAGAGGAGCGGTTTCATGCGGCTGAAGGGCGGCGCCAAGAGCGACTACGAAATCGGGTACGCCCGGAGACGATGTGATGGAACAAATTGGTGGAGTAATTATGTAATATTGTCGATGAGCGTCGAAGTAGACGGAAATATTAGTTAGCTCGCCAAATTCGGGTGATGCCACCCGACGAGTGAGTCGAATCATGTCGAACGTATTGACAGAGGATCTTGGCGGGTATCCCGTTAACATGTCGGTGAGGGCTAGTCCTCACCGATTTCTTTCTGTAGGGGGTGACTCATGATGCCAGATAGTGCAGTGGTGGATGCCATTACGCGGATTACGAGTATTTTGGTGGACTTAACTGGCGGCATTTTTACCATGGTCATGGTGTATGGGGGTATACGGTTCATGCTTTCGCACAATCCCAGAGCAGTGCAATCCAGTAAGGAGTTGATGGGGCGAGCTGCCATGGGATTGGGCCTTGTTCTGATGGTGGACGTGGTCCGACAGCTTATTCAGTATGTCGTATCATGACGCTTAATCCGGTGGTCGCGGTCGTCAATCATCTATCCCAGTGGTCGTGGCATCAAGTGTTGGAATTAGGCTCAGTCTGGATTGAACAGCTCATTTTTGTTCCGTTGCAATGGCCTCAGGCGGTCGTTAACCTTTACGATCTCAGTCGCAACCTCGCTTTTATGGTGGCCGTGGTGCTTGCTATTTTTGCTGCTATACGGAGCATGTGGCCCGATCTAGCGATTCCTGGTGGCAATCTTTCCGTTCCACTTTTGCTCGAACGGTTGGTGGTGGCTTCATTGATAAGCCTGTCAGGTATTGGTGCCGTAATGGCCGCACTCGCCCTCAATGACGCTATAGTGAATGGGTTTATCGGTCAGACGGGTCAATTGACGACGAGCGCACCGAAAGGCGTGTTGTCACCCTTTGTCGTCCTGTTACTGGCGTTAGCACTAATCGGGCTGATGTTATATCTGGCGGTATTTTATGCAATGCGAACTATCGAAATCTATGTGCTGACGGCGGCCATTCCCTGGTTTGCATTTTGGTGGTCGACCAGTCGTGACAATGTCGCTTTCTCCAATCTGATTCGTGAACTGGGGGTGGTCATTTTCATACAAACCTTACATGCCGCCGGATTCTGGTTGGTGATACATCTCTTGACCACGGAGAATTTAGGAGTCCAAGGGGTGTTCCTGGAGGTGGCTCTCCTCTGGTACATGACGAAATTACCGGGACAGTTTCGTCGACTGGTTGGAGTCGGAAATGGGGTATCTGCGCTATGGCGGTGACACGTACTGTGACGATGCCGTTAAGCCGAGAACCCGAAATTCTCTTTGGCCTGCGCTTAATGGATTTAATTTGGGTCATGGCAGCAGCGGTCGGTGATCTCGCTTCTTGGCACACTATACGGGGATCATGGACGCTACGCATTATGGTGATGGTAGGCATCGCGCTTATAGGACTCATTTTGGCGTTGGTGAGAATTAGTGACGCCACGCTACCGGAATGGGGACTGCGATATGCGCGCTATCTCTTATCTCCTCACTTATTCCTGCCTTAGATCGTAGTCGTGTCTATCGACCAATGGTTCGTTGCTCAAGGAAATACCGCACCTGATTCGTTAAACACATCATCAATGGCAATATCGCAAGTCAATGAAAAAATGGGGTGATATGGATGGTGGCACGTTTAAATCAAATGTTTCCTATTCGAGCCATCGGTCCTGGGATCTGTTTATTAGGTCGCGATCGGTTTTCGGCGGTATTGGAAGCACTGCCGATAAACTTTGGTTTGCGGTCGCAAAAGGACCAGGACAGGTTGGTGGCAGGATACACGCGGTTTTTGAATGGACTCAATTTTCCTGTGACGATTCTAGTGCGTTCGGACTATCTTAGAATTGACGAGTATTTGGGCGAATTAAAGGCTTGTGAGGAGGATATGGAGCCGCATCTGCGGCCATCATTGGGCGACTACATTGAGTTCTTGCATGACACCGCTAGTGTGCAGCACCTCATTCGCCGTCGCTTTTATCTCATTCTCTCTTGGCAGGGGATGGATTCGCGCTCGAGACCGCGTCGACGCGGGGAGCTGCTTTGGGATGAAGCGGAAAATGAATTGGCCCGGCGGAAAGACTTGGTGGCGGAAGGACTGCGTCCCTTGGGAATTCGAGTAAAAACCCTGCAACGCGATGAACTGTTTCGTTTTTTGCACGCCAGCTTAGGCGGAGGCAAGGAACTACCGTCAGGAGCGAATTGGGCATGGGATTAAAGCTGAATCGTATCGCCAGAGGACCTGATCCGCTGGATTCGGTTTGGCCATCTCAGGTGCGGGTCGATGCCAATATGGTGCAGGTGGGTGCACACTATGCGAGAAGCTACACGGCTGTCGCCTATCCACGGGAGGTGCAAGCGGGCTGGTTTGAGCCGATTATTGGCTTCGCGTCCCCCATCACGGTGGTGCTCTCCACTGAACCAGTAGATTTGCAGGCCGTGGTGAAGAGCATGAACCGGCGCATGGTTTGGCATAAGGGATCGCAGAATGCGGACCGCGTGCAAGGGCGGTTGAGCCGCGCGGACCAGGAGATTGCACTTGAGGACGCCGAGGCGGTGCGCATGGGCATTGCCCGGGGAGATACCCGCATGCTGCAGGTGGGGCTGACCATTACCGTCTGGGCTCAAGACGCAGACGAGCTTGAGCAGCATAGCCGGTTATTGGAAAGCCAAGCACAAGGAATGATGTTGGCTCTTCGTTCACTGCGCTATCAGCAGCCATTAGGATTGAAACGGGTTCTGCCCTTGGATGAGCCGCTCGATAAAGTGCGTGAAATGGATAGTCGTGCCTGGTCCACCTTGTTTCCCTTTTCTTCCGCCGACGTGATTCATTCCCATGGGCAGGTCTTAGGGATTAATCCGAAGAGTCGTAGCTTGGTGATTGTGGATCGATTTCAGATGGCCTCGCCCCACTCCATTACGATTGGCTGGTCAGGAGCGGGAAAAAGTTTTTCCGCCAAGCTGGAGGCGATACGCTCACGCTATCGCAATTTGGGGGTGACTATCATCGACCCCGAAGGAGAATATCGGTGGCTGGGGGAGGCTGGGGCGACAGTATGGGCGATTGGCAATCGGATGGAGAGTGTGTCCTTCCCGTATAATCCGTTCGTCATCGAGGCGGGACTGTCCAGTGAAGAAGTGGAACGGCAATGCGATTTTCTCTTAAGACTGCTACGGACACTTTCTCCAGACCTTATGAACGATGATGGCGGTGTCATTTACGACAGTGTCTTTCGGACAGCGCACCAGCATCAAGGGCGATTTTCTCCGAGTACGGTGGCCGTTCTGGACATGGTGCAGTTGGTCAACACGGTATCTAAGGAAAATCGTCGGGCGGCCGACCGTCTAGACATGGTATGGGCACGCTGGAAGGCCGCTATGGGAGAGGGGAGTCGGGAGGACGGCAATGAAGCCTTTGAGGTCTACGACTTAAGTCGATTGAGTGAAGGAATGAAGTCATCAGTCTATTTGGCTCTTACCGAATGGATCATGCGGAGAATGGGCCAAGAGACGCTGCAGCGATTGGTGATTTTCGATGAAGCATGGCACCTTCTTACTGACGATCATACCGCTCCGTTTTTGGAAGAGCTGTTTCGACGGGCACGAAAATGGGGAACCGCTCTGTCCCTGCTTTCCCAAGACATTGGCGACTTCACCCGCAGCCGAGCCGCTGAAGTGTGTTTACGTAACGCGCCCATGGTGCTTTTGTTGCGGCAACATCCAGAAAGTCTGCACGAGGTCTCCTCGCTGATGCGCTTGCATGAGGGGGAGGTAGAAACCATTGCCTCAGCGTCACCAGGCGAAGGCCTTTTGGTTCTGGCTGAAGATCACTTGCCGATTCGCATAATTGCTTCCAAGCAAGAAACGGAAATGTTATCGCGACCATTGCGATAAGTCTGCTATCACCAATAGAGGATACCAGTCGCTGAGTGGTCCCCAACTGTGGAGCGGCCTGGCCACAAAACGGTTTTGTGGCCCTAGTATTGGGCAATGGCGGTCCATGATTTCGAGTAAGAGAGTAGAAGGGATGAATGATATGACCTGGAGAGCCAAACTCAAAGACCGTGCGGGCATCGTAGCCTTTTTGATGAGCGCTCTGGTCTTCGCAGGGATGAGTGTTTGGAAGACACCAGTAAAACCGACAACACCAGTATTGGTACCTATGCTGCGTCAAAATGTACTTCCAGGCAGTCGAATAAAGAGTACCGATATTGAGTGGATTGCGGTGGCGAAGATCCATTCAGTCGACCCTAAGACGCTTGAAGGATATGCTAAAACCTCACTGTTTCGTGGTGAGGTATTGTCCCCTCAAGAGATTGGGTCAACGTCCCCAAGTACGGTGGTGGTTGCCATCGCCCCGTCCACCGGCAGTGAGACCAATGTGGCGCACACCGGCGACTTTGTCGATGTACTTATCCTGTCTCAAGACAATGTTCTTTGGCAATCGGGCCCGTTACCCGTGGAGTCGGTCAGCGCCCTCAGCGGGTCTGGCGCCACCGTTGAGGTGATGATGTCTATGAAGGTCGCATTGCAATATGAGCGCGCGAAAAATCTGGGAACCATTGAGATTGTGGGAATGCAGTCATGATCCTCATGGCAAGTGGACATCCCGGATTGAACGCATTCATTCGCGAATCGGCACCACCACATGTGCGACTCTGCGACTCATGGGAAGACGTTCAGAGACTTTGGGGATCAGCGGAAAAAGTTTTTTTAGGACAGCGTCTAGCCGGTTTCGACAAGGCGTTGGAATGGATGGCGGCACCAGGACAAAAGTTGCCTGCATGTGAACTGGTGCTGTGGGTCGATGCCACTTTTGAACCCCACCCCAGTCTTCCGATGCGCGACGTCATCTCGCTGTGGAAGGGAGAAATTGATGCTGTACAACTAGAAGACTGGTGGACCATCCAACCCCGGGGAATCTCCGCGATGGAGGTGGCATCGAGGTGGTGTGTCGTTACTCTCTATCCCTATCTCTCAGTGGAACCGCTGGTCAGTGCGCTGACCGAGTGGGCAACTCAGCGCTACGGTGTTGGAGGGGTGTGGGTTGATTGTGATGGTGGTCATGCCGCGTTATCACTGCTGTGGCGCCCGCGTGGTTATGAACGACCAGAATATCCCTTTGCCGAGAGAAAACCACAGAGAATGATGCGACGCCATTATTTGATACCGGCTCCTCCTCCTTGGTACCCCGGAACGTCAGATTCCGGAGGAAGTTTTATGGAGGGATTGTGGCGTCAGGACTGGTCCTGGCAGGCGTGGTTTTTAGGAGGACAAATTGCGAGACCAGAAGCGGTTTTTGCGTTCTCGCATATGACGGATGCCGTATTTTGGCTTGGGCGAGATACCACGCTCGGAGTGATCGAACGCACCATGGAGTTCTGTCGTCTGTATAATCCTAAACTTTCAATTCGTATGGCAGGAGAGCTTCCAGCACAATTGACCGAGGCGTTGATGCGCAAGTGGGAAGTGGCACCGTTAGACACCGGTATGGACCTCGGCCATAGGTCCGAGCTTCGTCGACTAATCCCGATCCGTCGGAGAAAGAAGGAATAGCATGTCCGAAACGAGTTGGAGACCGGAGAGGACCAGTACAAACGAGTGGCCACAGTCTGTTGCGGAGGAATACCGTGATTTGGAACCAACCGTGATGCGATGGGAAAGCGTTCTCCGATCCCGCTATCCCGAAAAGATGGCCCATCTCATTTGGGATAAGGAGCGGGTACGAAATTTAGAAGAGGCGATCGATGCGGTGATCGATGAAGACGGGGATGGAGCCATGCACTTACGCGCGTTCTATCGTCGCTCTCTCATTAACCGTTTGACGGGACTTGGTCCCCTGGACACCTTGCTGCTTGACGAATCGGTCACCGAAATTATGGTCAATGGTGATGAAACCTTTGTGGAGCGCCGTGGGGTCATTGGTCGGGCCATGATGGACTTTCTTGATGCCGAGGAAGTGGCTGACCTGGCCCGTCGGTTGGCGAGTCGGACCGGGCGTGAGTTGAATACAGAAGTACCGTTGTGTGACGCGATGTTGAGCGATGGTTCCCGCATTCACTGCGTTCTTCCTCCGGTGAGTGATGTGCCCAGTATCACCATTCGCCGGACACAGCAAAAACCGCCCACACTTGAGGACTACCTAGATGAGGGGGCTATGTCTCAGGAACTGTGGGAGGATCTGGTGTCGTTGGTGCGCGATCATAAGAATTTAATTATCACTGGGGGGGCGAGCACCGGAAAAACCTCGCTTTTACGGCTGTTGGGGTCCGAAATTACCGAAAGTGAGCGCTTGATTACCATCGAAGATGTGCGTGAACTCAATATCAGCCATCCCAATACGGTGCGCCTCGAGGCCTATCGTCAATATACTGTCAATGCTTTAGTGACCAGTGCGCTTCGAATGCGCCCCGATCGCATTATCGTTGGCGAGGTTCGCGGGTCTGAGGCATTGGACCTTATTGAGGCGATGGCCAGTGGCCATCCTGGAAGCCTATGTACGGTGCATAGTTCGGGGGGGGATTTACGCACTATTCATCGCCTGGCGCGTATGGCATTGCAAAAAAGCACCGGACTCACGTTTGAGTCGCTGGTGGAACAGATTGCAGATACCTTGGACTATATTGTATATCTGGTGCGTGAACCCTCGGGATTTCGCCATGTGGAGAGGGTGATGGAAGTCACTTCCACGGGCTTATGCGAACGGTGGCAATGGGACGCGGGTCAAAAAACATTTCGGAGGCGAGTGAGGTGATGGACCGAATTCTGTGGAGTATCGCCGTGGGCCTCTTGGTATATTTCGGAATGCGACAGTATTCCTTTGATTGGCTGTGGCCTGCGTGGTGGCTTGGTATTTTCAGCCGATCACCGACCTTCGCATTGGTCGGGCTATTGGATGGAGTGGGGATGACCCTCTATATGAGGGCCCGATTTTTTGAAAGACAACGCGACCGTGACGAAAGCGAACTGCTACTATTTTTAGAAAGGTTACAGCAGTTGCTGTATGTGCGCGGAACTCTCGCCCAGGCGTTGGATGATATGGGCTATCGAGCCATATGGTCAGGCAGTGATGCGGGGGAGCGGATCTTGGACGAGGTGGCACGACGCTATCGGGTGCAATCCATGACGCTCTTCAGTCGGATTGCTTTCGTGATTCGACGGCATGGGGGAGCATTAATACCGCTGGTGTCTTGGGTGATTGACTCAATCAATGACGAGCATGCTCACCGTATGGCGCGCCGGTTGGAAGAAGAAGCTCGCCGCACTACCATCATGATATTGATTGGCGCACCACTGGCCATTATCGCAATTTTTCGTCTTATTTTGCCTTCTTTCTATCATACACTACGAACCACGGAACTCGGACAGGTGGCGTTAACTTGGGTGGCACTCTCGACGCTTGGGGTGCTCATCGTGTTAGCCCGCGTCACCTCTGAGGAGGCGAAACGGCGATGATTACGCTGGCTGCTTGGTGTGTTGGTATGGCCTATTTGACCTGGGCTGGCATGGAAAAACGCGTTTGGATGGTCTGGGTTGCGGTGGTGCTGCCGGGCCTCTATTTTCACTCTTCCGGTTGGGGGATGGCATTAACCGCGGTGCTGACGGCTATTCTGATGCTGACGCGCCGAGAACGAACGGAGGGCAAGATATCGGTGGCGCAGCGCTGGGCTTTGGTGAGATTCTGGCAGGAAGTGCGGGTGTTCACCTCGGCCGGATTGACATTTTGGCAGGCTGTAGAAATCTCGGCGGATTCTGAACCACTGATTTTGAATAGTATTACGGCGATGGCAAAAACCATTGCCCAGCAACCATCGGTTACGGTGAAGAACCTTTATTGGCCCGGAGAGGACGGGGATTTGACGTTATTGTTACTTCAGCACGGCTATTTGCATGGGATTACCGAACAGCAGATACGCGCTCAGGTGAAGCATCTAGAAGGGCGGCTAAGAATTGAAGATGAGGTGCGGCGGCGACGGGACCCGTTGTGGATGACCATATTGCCAGCTTTTTTGTTGGTGAATGTACTGTGGATATTTATTGTTCCAATGATTTCGATGGCAGACCAAAGTTGGTTTCATCTTTGATTCTAGGCCAATATCCCGGCTATTTTTGCAGCATATCGGAGACCATCCTCCTCAAACCGGCACCAGGCCGACCCATAGAGGACTCATGCCTACCGCACTGAAGGCCTTCCTGGGCATCATGGATCTCTTGCCAGCGCGGTATCACCGCTGCACCAGTCATCAGCAGGCAAACTAGGAAGTTCGGCGCGCAGTACTTGGCCAGCAAAAGATTGACGTCTTCCCAACCGTGAGTCCATGCGATGTGAAGGAGCAATGGATTTCATGTCGACTCCGGGTGTCGGGTGATTTAAACGTGCAGCTGCGAGTATGGCGCTAGGATCGCATGTGCGATGCTGTCGCCAGTGTACATCACACCACGCGATATGGCCACGATTCGTTAATTTTTCGTGCTAAGTCAGGTTGTCGTAATTCCCGTGCATTCAGGACGTCAATGTGGCGATATACCCGACACGAGCCTCAGGACCACGCTCGAATTTCCGGCTGGTTCGGGCTTCATTTCGTATTTTCAGGAGCACATCAACCATTTTTGTTAATATATATAGACATGACTATGGTGAAATGGACGTATCGGTGGACCGTATGTGCTAAGTGGTAACTCAGGAATTGGAATATCTCGATACCTGTATCGAAAGGTAGGTAAAGTATGATACAACCCCGAAGCGTGGTAGACCAGATGACCCTATATAGCCCGGGAAAATCTCTTCAGGATGCACGTCGCGAGGCTCAGCGAGACAACATGATTAAGCTCGCGTCCAACGAAAGTCTATGGGGCCCATCTCCTCAGGTGATTCATGCGTTAGAGGAGGGTCTTAAGACCATCCAATACTATCCGCAAGTACAAGATGAGGCGTTGGTGAAGCTATTTTCCGCTCATTTAGGGGTCACTGATGGCCAGGTGCTGTTCGGCAATGGCGCGGACGAAATCTTGAGAATGGTTGCGCTGACCTATGTCGATGCGGGGCAGGAAATTATTTTTCCGCATCCTAGTTTTTCCGCCTATCAACACGCAGCTCTGCTAGCTGGGGCTCAGCCCGTACCTGTCCCGTTGCAAGAGGATGGAGCCAATGATCTGAGAGAGATTTTAGCGCGAATTTCATCTCACACGAGGGTGGTCTATTTGTGCGCACCCAATAACCCCACAGGAAGTCTGATCACCATAGAGGATTGGGAATATTATCGACGTCATGTCCCCGCCCATATCCTAACGGTCGTTGATGCCGCCTATTGGGATTTTGTTGAATTGTCGTTGCGGCCCCATATTATGCAGTCCATTCTGGCAAACGAGCCCGTGATGATGGTCGGAACCTTCTCGAAGCTCTATGCTCTCGCGGGATTGCGCATTGGCTGGGCTGTCGGCCCCGAAGAGGTTGTTGCCCCTATGCGGAAAACGCGAGAGCCTTTTTCATTGAATTGTCTTGCAGCCGCGGGGGCCCTCGCCGCATTGAAAGACGCCGTCTATTACGACAGGGTTCGAGAAGAGACCATTCGCATGCGGCAAACGTTTCAGTCTGAGCTCTCGCATCGCCACTTGACCTATTTCAGAAGCCAAACCAACTTTGTGACCTTTGCCGTAGCCCACGCACAGTTGGTGAGCCAACGGCTATTAGAGAAGGGATTTGTGGTGAGGTCCACCGAGGGGTTTAATCTCCCCGGATATTTACGAGTGACCATGGCGCCGCACGAGATTATGCAGCAATTTCTGGGCGCGCTAGATAGTGCGTTGGCTTAACGTCGGAGTGGTCTGCGCGGACTGAGGGCATCTCCGAGGTGAACGAGTCCCTGCTGGTGCGCCATAATTACGGCCTGGGTGCGATCATACACGTTAAGCTTGGCGAGGATGTGGCTGACATGCACTTTGACGGTTTTTTCTCGAATGCCGAGAGCGTCGCCGATTTCTTTGTTCGAGAGTCCTTCGGCAATTAAATTGAGTACTTGTTGTTCGCGTGTCGTCATCGCGGCGGAGGTACTAGAGTCTTTGAGCAGGTCGTCGAACACCTGACGCCCACGCGCGACTTGGCGAATCGTTGCCGCTAAGTCGTCCGGCTGCACGGCCTTATCCAGATATCCTCTTGCGCCGTGTTGACGCAGATAGTCTAAGCTCTTTTGATCGGCGTAAGACGTCAAAATGATGACGCGCGTTTCCGGCCATCGCTGCATAATTTCGTCAAATGCCGTGACCCCGTTTTCCCCCTCTTCGAGCATCAAGTCCAGCAGCAGCACCTGGCAAGGTTGCCGTTGCAGTTGCGGGAGGAGCGCGGATAGCGAGCTGGCTTCAGCGCATACGGTCATATCCATCGATCCAGAGAGGAAACGGCGCAATCCTTCACGCACGATGGGGTGATCGTCAAGAATGGCCACCTGAATGTGGTCATGATCCAATGGTACCACCTCCATAAGGGATCTCCAGTAGGATGGTGGTTCCCTGAGCGGGATGGCTCTCTATATGAAGTTCCAGCTGTTGCCATCGGGCGCGCTCTTGCATGCTGGAAAGTCCTACCCCCAAAGGAGCGCTCGCGGG
>NZ_JBYCKN010000067.1:0-33126 GCF_057473405.1 Sulfobacillus sp. TH-112 | reverse complement strand
GATAGCAGAGTTAACGGCACTAGTAGAAGATGAATCGGCAATGCTTATTGATATTCGTATGGGCCGAGCGTATACGGAGGCACACTTGCCCAAGAGCCTATCAGCGCCTTTTCGTCAGACCGGATGGGCCGGACCAATAGCGGATTGGATCAAGCGCGAGCAGCCAGGAGCCAAGCTCGCAATCTTTGCCGATAATGCAGTCGTTGCGAAGGCGGCCTCCGAGGCACTCCAACAGGCAGGGCTCCAAGTGGCGCTGGTCTGGGATCAGGGGCTTAAACCATGGATTGAGGCCGGAAATGCGGTGGTGTCTGTCGAGGCTCTGACCGTGGACCAACTTTCGTCCGATCGGGGCTCATGGACCGTTATTGATGTGAGAGAACCTTACGAGTTGCGAAGTGGAATGATCCCCGGAGCGGTGGCCATCCCACTCGGCTCACTCGAGCACAAGCTACCGGAACTGACGAAAGAGTCCGCTTATGCCGTCGTGTGCGCGAGTGGCAACCGTAGCCAGTCAGCGGCAGCGTTTATGGCAGAAAACGGCTACAAAGTAGCGAACGTGGTCGGTGGAATGTCGCTCTGGCTTGGCGCCGGACACCCGACAGAACGAGCCTAAACAACCTGAAGAGTGAGCTTTTGGACCTACCCCTATGTGCTGCCGGGTGTTGTGGGCATGGGGATAGGTCCAACGCTTACTTATCGTTTTCGCTCGTCGATATATCGGGGTTTTAGAGAAGACACGGCGTTTACACTTATGAAGAACAATCCATAGAGTAATCGCTGTGGTGTCAGACCTTGGCTAGGCTGGAGCGCTAATATGACGTCTGCGCGAGACGAGGTCAATCCACATTTTTCTTTGCATGTGGGCAACAACAGTGATGTAGGGATCGGCAGGTGCGATTGGCCTGATGTAGGGCGGGCGCACGCCAGAAAGGGATCACCCAACGGATGCGAGGGAATCGAAGGAGGGAATGGATCGATGCAATATCGCATGTTAGCAGGAAAGATTCATCGTGCTCGAGTCACGGAAGCGAACTTGAACTATATTGGATCTGTCACGATTGATCAGGAGCTTTTGCAGGCATCAGGTCTTTTGCCCTACGAAATGGTGCAAATCACGAACTTGGCAAATGGGGCCCTATGGCAGACATACATTATTCCCGGCGAAGCGGGTCAAGGAGACATTTGTCTTAATGGACCGCCAGCAAGATTGTTCCAACCGGAGGATTTGGTGGTGATTCTCGGCTGGAGAACTCTTTCAGACGAGGAGTTGAGTACCTATTGTCCGCGCGTGGTTTTCGTCGACGACCACAATCATCCCACCAAAGTGATTGCTGAAGAGAAGCCGTTCATCGAATTTCCCGGCCAAGGACTATAGGTCAGCACTTTATCGGATTGCCAGCGTCTTACGCCCGAACTTCATGCGAATGCCCGCTTCGCGAGTTCATCGAGACATGGTACCATGACGTAAAGAACCCTTTTAAGGGGAGATGACCATCAATAGTGAGATTGTGTTACATGGCAATTTGGTATTGCCTGACCGCGTTATCCCCAACGGGGAATTAATTATTAGCGGGGATATGATTTTGGAGGTGAACGAGCACCCCACGTCGCATGCGGCAACAGAGGTGTTCTCCAAGGGTTATCTTTTTCCTGGCCTCGTCGATCTTCATACCCATGGGATTGCCGGACATGATGTTATGGATGCCCAACCCGACACGTATCAGGAAATGGATGCCCATTTAGCCCAAGTCGGTTGTACTCGCTATCTGGCAACGACCATGTCGGCGACCTCTCTCGAACTCGAGCAGACTTTCAATGCGGTGAAGCAATATCGGCAGTCGGCGAGTAATTCGGGTATGATGGGGGTTCACATGGAAGGGCCCTATATACATCCGGAAAAGGTTGGTGCTCAAAGACCGCAAGCGGTGCGATTGCCGAGTGTGGAGGAACTGCGCCATATCCGACAGATTTCGGGGGACCTGGTGCAGCGTATCACGCTGGCACCCGAATTGCCCGGAGCCGCTGCACTCATTGCCTATTGCCTTAATGAGGGCATTGAACCATCGTTAGGCCACTCCAATGCGAGTTATGAGGAAGCCGAAACGGCTTTTCAGAGGGGTGTCACACAAGTTACCCACCTTTTTAATGCCATGACGGGACTCAATCATCGCGCTCCGGGTTTGGTGGGAGCCGCGTTACTCAATGCGGACGTTAAGGTGGAAATGATTGTCGACGGGGTGCATCTCGATTGTCAGGTGGTGCGGCTGGTAGAAAGGATCAAGACCAGTCAAAAGGTGCTCTTAGTCACCGATGCCATGCGCGCCACCTTGTTACCCGATGGTGTTTATGATTTGGGGGGACAATCAATGCAGGTTAATGGGGGCGTTGCGCGCACGGCCAGCGGCAACTTGGCAGGAAGCACTTTGACGTTAATGGATGCACTCTTTCGATATCAGCGCTTTACTGGCGTTCCGCTTTATGAGGCGGTAACCGCTGCGAGCTTGGTCCCCGCACAAGCCATGAAGTGGTCGAGGCATGGGGCGCTTTTGCCTGGGTTTGTGGCTGATGTTCTTTGGGTTGATCCGGCCGGTCACAGTCGCGTGACCTATCGACAGGGAGATATGATTTACGATGGGCGCTAACTTTCTCGGTATTGATGGAGGAGGAAGTTCTACGCGCGTTCAGGTGGTGAATGAACGCGGCGATCTTCTCTTTGAGGCTCGTGGGGGGCCTAGTAATGTCCTCGTTGTCGGTGAAGAGCGCGCCCAACAGGAATTAGAAGCGCTATTACCAAAAGACATACCCATTGATGCCGTGGTCGCCGGTCTTGCTGGAGCTGACCGTCCCTGGGTGCAGTCGTTCTGGGGACAGGGATTAGAGGCATTGAGTGCGAATCTCTGGGTGATGGGGGATTATCGGATCGCTTGGGCGGCGCTCACCGCCGGCGATCCCGGAGCGATTGCGATATTTGGTACCGGTTCGGTATTTTATGGCGAACGAGGGGCCACGGCGAAACGTTTGGGAGGATACGGGTGGAAGATTGGTGATGTCGGATCCGGCATCGCTCTCGGTCACGCTGCCATTCTCGCCAGTTTGAAGGCGCTAGAAGAGTGCGGACCCAAGACGACGCTACAGGATACGGTATTGCAATGGTCCCAATGTCGAGATAGGGGGGATTTGTTGAACTATCTCTATGCCGATTCCACCGACTGGCGCAGCGTTTCGGATTTAGCCCAGACGGTCTTTACTTGCGCTCCCACCGATGCGGTTGCCGCGGCTATCTTAGAGGAGGCGGCAATCAGCATCATGCACTATTTCCACGTGTTGTTTGAGTCCACGGATCTCCGGGCCACCGATCCGGTGGGACTCACGGGAGGACTTGCCCCCTCTTGGCTAGAAATTTTAAATCCCCGATGGAAAGAGGCGGGACATCGGAGTCTTTCAGTGACGTGGCGTGAACCGGTAGAAGGAGCTGTACTACTCGCTAAGCGGCTTTGGCAGGAGAAAAACGAAAGGGGTTAAGCGATGAAGACGCGGTGGGAGGAAGCGACGGCGCTCCTTGATGGTGCGATTGCCGCGCAGCAAATTCCGGGTGCGGTGGCTGCGGCGGGACAACGCGATGAGGTATGGTGGACCTATACCGGAGGGATGGCAGTGGTCAATGGCGGCGCCCCCCGTCCCATGACCTGGGCGACCTATTTTGACTTAGCGTCTTTGACGAAAGTGATGGCGACATTGCCGTCAATTTTAGTTTTGGCGGCACATGGACAAATACTGCTCTCTGAGCCGATCTCTCGCTATTTGCCCAATCTTCGCCACTCGCGGTGGGATGGCGTGACCCTACAGCATTTATTGACCCATACAGGGGGGCTGACGCCTGATCGACCCTATTGGCAAACACTGCAGGGACAAGAGGCGGTTTTATCTGCTATCTATGATGAACCATGGGACAATGAGCCCGGCACACATGTAGCCTATAGCGATTTAGGATATATCCTCTTGGGCGCGATTGTGGAAGAGACTTCCCATCGCTCATTAGCTGATTTTGCCGCCGAGGAGGTATTTGCGCCTTTGGGGATGAAAGAGGTGCTGTTTACTCCGCCCATGGCGATGCACAACGCAATTGCCGCAACGGAGATTGAAGGAGGCGTCGCTCTTTTGGGCCAAGTTCATGATGAAAATGCCCGGGCGCTGGGAGGGGTGGCGGGGCACGCGGGTCTCTTTGCCACGATAGATAGTGTCATCCGCTATGTTATGAGTTGGACCGGAACTCCCCCCATCATATTTAGCCCGGCTATCCGCCAGTCAGCGACGGCGCTTCACACGCATGGATTGAATGGGAAACGCGGTCTGGGCTGGGCATTGCGTGCCGATGGATTTGATGTGAGTGGGGACTTTTGGCCATCGTCTGCTGCCGGACATACCGGATTCACGGGAACATCCATCCAGTTTGACCCGTTAAGTGGAATCTGGGCAGTCCTTCTCACCAATCGGGTCCATTATGGGAGGGATAAAAATATTAATCCTCTGCGCCGTGCACTACATAATGTGGTGATGGCTCACACCTTTGGCCAAGAGACAGTCTAGCTCACGCGTTTTTTGGTTTCGTTAAACGCGATTTGGCGAGATGATGAGAGAGAAATGAACGCACTTTTAAGGCCCGAAGGGGAATATTCCGGGCCTTAGAAGTGGGCCAGTGGTGCCTCTGGGGGTGCTCTGGCGCGTCATAGGCATTGTTCGAGCCATAGTCAAAGATGGGCGGGTCAACGGCTAGACACTCATGTCGAAGACCAGACGACCATTGACGCGGCCATCCAGGACAGCTTGGAATGAGTCGTTGACAGATTCCAGGGGGCGCTTTTCATACATCACGCGTGTCTTGCCGAGTGCATGCAGTTCGAATACTTTCGTCAAATCTTGCCGTGTCCGCACGATAGAACCCTTAATGGTCCCGTTTCAAAAATGGGGATTTGTACATAATTGCAGCCGGAAGCGCCACAGACACGACGGTCCCACCATTGCGGAGCGAACGATACGCCTGTTCAAACGTTTTAGGCGCAACGGCTAGCGAAATCGCTGCATCGACTCCCCTCGGTCGTTGAATTTCTTCAACAGGATCTTGGTACTTGCTATTGACCGTATTGTCTGCCCCGAGAGATCGGGCTTGCTCTAGTTTGTCGTCGACCACGTCCACGGCCACTACCGTGGCACCCGCGATCGCGGCATATTGCACGGCGAGATGTCCGAGTCCGCTACCAGGTCGGACGAGCGTGCGCGGGACTCTTTGACCGCTTTGTAGGTGGTAACCCCAGCACAGGTCAACGGAGCCGCATAAGGATCGACGCCTCGGGGCACTAGTCGAACATAGTCTGCATACGCCCCATCGAGAATGTAGTCGCTCTGCTCTTGACGCGGGCACAACGTCTCGCGTCCCGTCAGGCAAAATTCGCAGTGGCCGCATCCATGGCCGAGCCAAAGAAATTGCCACCCGGTCTCCTTCGTGGATGTGGTTGACGTGCGCCCCGGTGCTTTGCACGATGCCGATGCCTTCGTGTCCGGGAATCAAAGGTAGTTCGGGCTTGATAGGCCAGTCGCCATGGCGGCGTGAATGTCCGTATGGCAGAGTCTCGACGCCTCGATCTTGACCACAATCTGGCCCGCACCTGGCATGAGTTGGAGAACCTCCTCCATCACTAGCGGTTCGTGAAATGCATGAATCACTGCTGCTTTCATCTTATTTTCACCCCTTCTGGAGTCGAAACCAGAAATTTTTGGACCACGACTTAAGACAATAGGTCGCCCTTAACGGCAGAAATAGGGCCGAATGGTCCTCATCAGCGTAAAGCACGGCCTATGACGAAAGGGAATGTATCGCGAAGGAAGACCCTGTGTTACTCATAGGTGGACGCCAAGAAACGTCGGAGTCATTTGAGGCGACGAAACACGATGCGTTGGGCCAAAAAACACCAGGGGTCGGTCGAGCTGAAACAAAATTAGCATGAATTACATGCGCTCATGGTGAGCGGTTGGCCGAGTTGTGAGATAACGGTCATGTGTTTCGTTCTACCTCGAGTTAAAACCCTGCAACGCGGGGAATGAAACAATTCTGGATGGCCTCTGGTTCCTTCCACTTCTATGCCGCAATGATTGACTGTATACGGTATACCAATACAGAATTTTTTATAAAATAGGCAGGAAAATCGGAAGCTTGGTCGAATTACCGTCTTAACGGAGGGATAATGTGCCGCGTAAGTCAATTGATGACGTATTACAACCCATTGCTATTGTGAGTACCGCCGAAGAAGCCTATCGCCGCTTGAAGCAAGCCATCGTAGATGGAGACCTTGCTCCGGGAGAGCGCTTAGTGGAGCGCGTGTTGGCCCAAAACATGAAGGTGTCACGGACGCCCGTGCGAGAGGCATTGCAACGGTTAACGAGTGAAGAACTGGTGATGGCTGATGGTTCACGTGGCCTCATTGTAGCGCGCCTGTCGGCTGACAGCGTTGAACACGCCTATGTCTTAAGGGAGGTGGTGGAGGGATTGGCGGCGCGCTTGGCGTGTGCACAGCCACATCCTGAATTACTGAAGCAATTGGCGCGAAGTCTTGCCGTAATGGAGGACGAGCGACGGGATCCCGACGTCCTGGATGCGGCGCACTCGCAATTTCATGACACCATTGCAGACATGTCGGGTAATCCGTACTTGATTCTTACACTGCGGAATTTGCAGCAGTTTCGTACGCGAATGGTTTCGTTGGATTGGATTACCGCACAGCGGGTCAATGCATCCGTGCCGGAGCATCGCCTCATATACGAGGCGATTGAGTCGCGCAATCCATCGCTTGCCGAGGAACGCGCGCGTGCCCATGTGGTCGCGACGCGCGTAGGGTTGTTGCGGAGACTGCGCGGAGCCGAGACGCTTGATGGTGGACAATAGCATGATGCTCATGAGGAGGAAAAAGTGGTATGTGGAGTAAGAAGATGATTACGGTGCTCTCGTCAGGGGTTCTCATGGCGGCCCTGGCTGGTTGTGGAGCCAATTCAACGGCGTCTGCCAGTAGCGCCTCGGCGTCCGGACCTCATGTGGGGGGGACGTTAAATGTGGGGATTGATTCTGACTTTGTCACATTAGATCCGGCAATGTCGTCAGCCTTGATTGATCGCCAACTTTATATCAATGTGTTTGATCCGTTATTGAAGTTGTCTCCCCAGATGACCATTGAGCCCAATTTGGTAACGCATTGGACGATAAGCAACAGCGGAAAGACATATACGCTCTATTTGCGCCACGGAGTGACGTTTCAGGATGGCACTCCCTTCAATGCTCAGGCCGTGGTATACAACTGGAAGTGGGAAATGAATCCTAAGAATGCGTCCCCGCGACTTAGTGACTTAGAACCCGTATCCAGCCTTGCGACACCCAATGACTATGAAGTGGTGGTGAATCTTAAAGCACCGTTTGCTGCGTTCTTGTCTGAGCTGACCGGTCGAACCGGTATGATCTCATCGCCCACCGCGATGAAGAAATATGGAAGTTCATATGATCTGCATCCCGTGGGGACGGGCCCATTTGAATTTGTCTCTTGGATAAAGAATGACCACCTGATTCTCAAGCGCAATCCACACTACTGGCAAAAGGGGAAACCCTATCTGGATAAGATTATCTATACTCCGATTACGAATCCCCAGCAGGAGTACGATGCTCTGACAACGGGTGAAGAAGACATTATCGATAGCGTGGCGTATCAGGATGTCAGCCAATTGTCATCCGAACCCAACTTGAAATCGGCCGATATGACGGGGTTGGGCTATGCAGACCTCGAGTTAAATACCACTGTTGCTCCTTTAAACAATGTGCATAATCGCGAAGCCATTAACTATGCTATTGACCGAGAAGCATTGGTGAAACTTATCTATTTTGGACACACCACTCCGGCCTATCAACAAAATCCGCCATCGTCGTGGGCCTATGATCCGAGTCTGAAGGTGCCGTTTTCTGATAAGTTGGCGAAGCAGCAACTGAAATTGGCAGGCGACCCTAACGGATTTTCCTTTACGCTGATTGGGGAGAACGACTCTTCTACCGTGCAAGAAATGGAAGCCATTCAAAGTGAGTTAGCGAAGGTGGGAATCACTGTTCATGTCGAACCGCTCGACTTTACAACGGAGTTGACTGACGCCATCGATGGGGACTATCAGGCTGACGTATTGGGCTGGAGTGGACGCCCCGACCCGGATCAAAATATGTATGGGTTTGATACCACGGGCGGTAGTTTTAATGATCCCAAGTACTCGAATCCTCAGGTCAATACGCTGTTATTGCAAGCCCGCGAGGCGACATCGCAGTCCACTCGAAAGACGCTCTACCAAGAAGCCGCGAAGATTGTACTGGACCAAGCCCCCTATATTTTCTTGGCCTATACACCGGTTATTCAGGCATGGTCCTCTAATGTGGAAGGATATCAGGCTTATCCGGACGATTTGATGCGGTTTACGAATGTCTGGCTTAAATAGGTGATATGATGGCGAGATTTATTATGCGACGTATTCTCAATATCATTCCGGTGGCTTTTGTGGTGCTGCTTGTGACGTTTAGTTTGATTCACTTAACTCCCGGCAACCCTGCCTACACCATTTTGGGGGACCAATCGTCCCCCCAAGCGGTGAAATTGCTGGATATCAAAATGGGATTGAATAGGCCCATCGTGACACAGTTTTTCGTCTATTTGCGTCAAGTGGTCGAGGGTAATTTAGGGACATCGCTTATCGGGGGACAATCGGTGGCGTCGATGATTTTAGCCGCCATTCCGGTGACGCTTGAGTTAGCAGTCCTTGCGGTGCTATTGTCTCTCATTATCGCTTTGCCGCTCGGCGTACTGGCTGCCTATCGCCCCAACACGTGGATTGACAGTATATCGCGGGTGGTGGCACTGATCGGGGCAGCGGTTCCAAATTTTTGGCTCGCGTTGTTGTTAGTCTACATTTTTGCGGTGTCATTACATTGGTTCCCTTCTCTGGGATGGGTACCTTTGGGCTCCGGCGTCTTTAGTAATTTATGGCATGTAGTGCTTCCGGTATTTGTTCTGGCATTGCCTCTGGTCGCGGTCACCTCGCGCGTCATTCGAGGTTCATTGATGGAAGTGATGCGACTCACCTATGTCCAAGTAGCTCGGTCTAAAGGATTATCGGAGTGGATGGTGGTTGTGCGACATGGTTTGAAGAACGCTCTCATACCGGCCATTACTGTGGTCGGACTGCAGGTAGGTGCCCTATTGGGTGGGGTGGTCATTACCGAGTCAATCTTTTCATTGCCTGGGTTAGGACAATTAGTGGTGGACGCGATCTTTGATCGCAACTACCCGGTGCTGCAGGGATCCGTGCTTCTGATGGCTTTCGTGGTGATACTGGCCAATTTGCTTGTCGACTTGTGCTACGCATGGATTGATCCGCGGATTCGATATAATTAAAAGAAAGGATGCATCGTATGTCCCTTTTAGCTGCTATTGAGCCGACGGAAGAAATCGTAGTCAGCACGAGTAATCGCAGTCGAGCGTGGCATCGATTCTTGAAGAATCGATTAGCGGTGGCGGGGTTAATTGTGATCGTAGGTTTTTTTCTGATGGCTCTTTTGGCGCCGATCATCGCACCTTATGGTCCGGACGCGACAAATTTTAATTTGGCGTTTCATGCGCCTAGTGCGTCGCATCTCTTGGGAACCGATGAGCTAGGGCGTGATGTGTTGTCACGTATCATTTATGGAGCGCGCGGCAGTTTGATATCGGCCGTCCTCATCGTGGCGCTTGGCCTTGTCGTGGGGGTTCCCATGGGGTTAATCTCCGGGTATTATGGGGGATTCGTCGATGAAGTGGTAATGCGGGTGGTGGATGCGGGGTTGGCATTTCCTGGACTGGTCTTGGCAATGGCTATGGCATGGATTCTGGGACCGTCATTGAGCCATGCCATCATTGCCATCGGGATTGTGACGATTCCACAATTCGCGCGTATTACTAGAGGACAAGTTCTAGAAGTCAAAAGCCACGAGTACGTCGAAGCGTCGCGGGCTCTCGGAGCCGGAGCGGGGCGGGTGATGTACCAGCATATTCTCATTAATGCTGCGACACCGATTATTGTGGTGGCGACGCTGAACATTGGAAGTGCTCTCCTCAGTGTCGCAAGTCTTTCGTTCCTCGGATTGGGTCCGCCCCCACCCGCACCAAATTGGGGTGAAATGTTGCAGACCGGGTCGCAGTATCTTTCGCTGGCACCATGGATGTCGCTTTTTCCGGGAGCTGCCATTTTTCTTGCTGTGTTAGGATTTAATACGTTTGGCGATGGTATTAGGGATGTATTTGATCCTAATCACTAGGGGTTCGGGATAACGAGAAGGAGATGATGGAGATGTCAGAGGTGGATGATGCGCGATTCGATGCCGGAGAGTACCCGTTTCCGTCTCGCCGTACGGTAGTTTATGGGAAGCATGGCATGGTGGCGACCGCAGAACCGCATGCGGCCGAAGTGGGCTTGCGTATTCTGCGGGAGGGGGGCAACGCCGTCGATGCCGCTGTGGCCATGGCGGCAGCCCTGACAGTGGTGGAGCCTACCTCGAATGGTCTCGGCAGCGATGCCTTTGCGATCGTATGGGCTAACGGAAAGATGTATGGCCTCAATTCCAGCGGACCGGCTCCGATGGGACTGACTCGCGAGTGGGTGATTCGTCAGGGCTATCACGAGATGCCGATGACCGGTTGGTGCCCCGTTACGGTGCCTGGCGCGCCTGCAGCGTGGGCCACCCTCTCGTCGAAGTTTGGTCGTATCCCTCTCGCGGAGACCCTACAACCAGCCATCACACTGGCTCGGGAGGGATATCCGGTGTCCCCCACGGTCGCCTATTTCTGGGATCGAGCGTATGAACGCTTTCGTGAGGTCTTGACGGAACCAATCTTTGAAGAATGGTTCAGGGTTTTTGCTCCGGAAGGGAGGGCTCCACGAGCTGGGGAGATCTGGAAATCGCCCGATCATGCCAACACCTTAGACGCTATTGCGGCATCCGATGCGGACGATTATTATCGGGGCACTGTGGCAGAGAAAATTGTGCGATTTGCAGGTGTGACCGGGGGGGTCATGACGGGCGAAGACCTATCACGGTTTGTACCTGAATGGGTGACGCCATTATCGGTGGATTTTCACGGGTACGATGTGTGGGAACTTCCGCCAAATGGCCAAGGGTTGGTGGCATTAATGGCCATGAAGATGTTATCGCATCTGGAGATACACTCGGAGGAAGAGCGGATTCATTACCAAGTGGAAGCGTTAAAACTAGCGTTTGCGGATGCACGGTACTATCTGACAGACCCCCGAGCTATGGCACCGGCAGCAGACACGTTTCTTAGTGACGCCTACATAAAAGAGCGGAGTGCTCTCATCGGGGAGAGAGCAGTAATACGGACAGCGGGTACTCCCAAGCCGGGTGGTACGGTCTATTTAGCGACTGCCGATGATCATGGGAACATGGTGTCCTATATTCAAAGCAACTACGCGGGATTTGGATCAGGATTGGTGGTGCCTGGAACGGGGATTGCGTTGCAGAATCGAGGCGGACTCTTTAGTTTAGATCCCAATCATCCCAATGCGCTGGTACCGGGGAAGCGAACCTATCACACCATTATTCCCGGGTTTTTGACCAAAGATGGCAAAGCGCTAGGTCCATTTGGTGTCATGGGGGGATTTATGCAACCACAGGGACATCTGCAAGTGATGAGTCGCATGTTGGAACAGCATTTCAATCCGCAAGCAGCACTTGACGCCCCGCGATTCTACTGGCAGGAGGGGAATCAGGTGATGGTGGAGCGGACCATGCCTCAAGCGGTAATTGATGGACTGAGACGTCGGGGTCACGAGATTACTATTGCCGCGGAAGTGGGGCCATTTGGTCGAGGCGAAATTATTTGGCGTATGCCGAACGGCGTGTACGCAGGGGGAACAGAGCCTCGAGCGGATGGCAAGGTGGCGGCGTATTGAGTCTTGCTGCTCGCTAAGCCTGAGATTACCGCGGTGGAGCGAAATGGCCCCCAGTGGTATTGCGGGTACTGTCGATCGTGTTAAAGAGGGTCACGTGTCAAACGCGGGATGCGTTGGATAGCGCACTCAGGAGCAATCCGACGCATGGTGTCCGGATTAGGGTAGATGCCGCAGTCAGCCAGCGGGCCGCTTAACGCTGATAGGTATCGACCGGATGCCCACGCCATGCGTGGCATTGCACAGTGTAGTGGTGTTCTCGCGGCCGGATCCACCCCACTCTGCACACCGTTCTGTGGGGTCGGTGAGAGCCTCACGGCAACATGTGCGCAATGCTGAGGAGAAGGTGTCTCCAGTTATGAACCGCGGATCAGTGGGCAGTGCCTTGCTAAATTAGCAGACCATCGAAAGTTTTTGCAGTTCCCATAGACGGCCATGACCAGGGGGATATACTCTGGATTCGAAACCTTTGCAGTACTCATAGGGGAAGACGTGCATAGGAGGACGAAAATCCTGTTAATCTCGGACGTGCTAGTCGTGGCAGAAAGTTTGGGATTCTCCAACGTAAAACCCGTTGTCTTAAGTGATGCGGGAAATTTACTCGTTCATCTTTCGCCCTTTCCGGTTGTTGCCCGAGTGGCCAAACTATTTCCCGGTGATGATGCGAGGTTTTGGCGGGACGTTTGCGATAACGAGATTAAGGTTGCAAGGCACCTCATCGAAACCGGGATTCCCGTCGTTTCCTATTTTCGTGATATTCCTCCGAGACCCTATTGCGTTGGGGATACAGGGATGACGCTTTGGGATTACGTAGAGTCGACGCCCATTCCTACGTTGAGTGGGGAGCAAGCCGTCGCTATGCTCAATGATTTGGTAAGGGCCATGTCGAATTTTCCCGAACCTCTGCCGCCCCTAGGGGCTTGGCGGAACGCGGCTAAAGCGGCTGAGAATTTATCATCTATGCGGGATGATGGTCGCATGGCCACACTGCTCCGGGTGTACAAACATGTGGACGAGAAGATACAGAGCGAGGTGCTTTATCCGGCACACGGAGATGCACACCCAGGGAACCTTCTGGCCAGCAAAATGGGGTGGCAGTGGATTGATTTTGAGGATGTCTCGTTGATGCCGAAATTTTGGGACCTGGCCAGTTTTGTTGGGAACACGGCGTTATTCCATGGGTTCAACCATGCTATGGTCCAAACCGTGTTAAGGTCGCCGGAGGTGTCCTACGATCGATTATCGTTTCAAATGACTCTTGAAGCACGAGTGATTCTGTCGACGATGACTAACTGGGCATTAGCCGTGAACGGTCACGGAGACTGGGACTTTGCCCAGGCACAGCTGCAGCGGATTGACGATTTTTTGTGGGTTGTTGATCACGGATCGCTATGGCGCGATTGACCGTGGGTGTTATTGTGCCTTGCCCCGACACGCGGTGGTGCTGTGTGGCGTGACTATGATAGGATTGGTATGGATTCCAATTTGCTATTCTTAGGAGGTGTCAGGCCGTTGAAGAATGCACCCGTTTATTAAGTGCGGGTTGTGGTCGTTAAGACGCACCCCCCGCACCATCTAATATGGGGGTGAGTCGTCATGTCGTTAGTTCTTTCTCGCGTTTCTCTTGCCTATGAGAACCATCCACCGCTTTTCGATCCGATTACAGTGACTTTAAGCGCTCGACGTCGCGTAGGGCTCATTGGGCCCAATGGGGCAGGGAAATCCACCCTGTTACGCATCATTGCTGGCGCTATGAGCCCATCGTCAGGACATGTTACCGCGTCGTTTGGCTCGATCCTCTTAGTGGAGGAGCCTACGCAGGAAGACGAGTCGTGGGGAGAGGTGGCATTTCGCCATCTACGAGATGCTATCCTTCACGAACCCGACCTGTTGCTGTTGGATGAGCCGACCCGTCACTTAGACTATGCCCATCGACAACGCCTAGCCACGTGGTTGGTGGAACTGCGTCATACCACCTTGATCATCATTAGCCACGATCTCGATTTCCTCGATGCGGTCGTCACAGATACTTGGCAGTTAGATCAGGGGGTGTTTTTCTCAGCCCCATTAGCCCCTTCGCAATATCTGGTACAGCGTGAACGTCAAGCAGAAGCCTATGAGCGTCAGTATCAACAGCAACAAAAGCAGATTGATGCATTAAGACGAGATATTCAGGAGACGCGCAATCAAGCCAAGCGCACTGAAGAGAGCACCACGGATTCCGGCCAACGGCGCCTTGCGAAAAAAGTCGCTAAGAAGGCCAAGTCGCGTGAAACGCGGTTAAAGCAGTGGGAGGAATCGGGCGATGTGCTAAAGGCACCGATATTGCGTCATTCACTGCGGATGCTTTGGGACCAGGTGCCTCCTTTGGAGGGGATTGTGGCCCGACTAGAAAACGTATCATTAGGCTTTACACCCGAGATCATGGTTCTGAAGAACCTATATTTGGAGGTCAAGGCGGGCGAACGAATTGCCATCATGGGCAACAACGGTGCCGGCAAGTCGACCTTGATAGATGCCCTCACGGGGCAGTTTTCTGGGACTACGAGTGGTTACGTTCGTCCGTTTGCCGAGCCCATCGGTTATGTGCGCCAGACGTTCGACGGAATCACCGGAGACACCGTATGGGAGTATTTCTCTCGATATTCGGTGCTTTCCGTAGGATTGGGCCGCGCCTATCTTGGGGCATACGGATTCTACGAAGATGCCTGGTCACGCCCTATCGACGAATTGAGCCAAGGCGAACTAGTCAAATTAGCGCTGGTGAGCCGGTGCGCGCTGGGATCTTCGTGTTTGATATTGGACGAACCCGAGCATCATCTCGATGCCTTAAGTCTTCAGAGTGTCGTTGCGGGACTTCGCGACTACCCGGGAGCACTCTTAGTGATTTCCCATCAGCCGCGTTTGCTGCAAGCATTGGCGATGACCAAGGTCTGGCATGTAGGCGACGGTAGGGTGGAGATTGAATTTCTAGGGAGTGTCGCGAGCGGTTAGCTAGCGTCTTCGGAGCCGGTGACGGATTTTGTAGTAGGCCCGACGAGGGGGAGCGTGACCACAAATCGGCTTCCCTCTCCGACCGTAGACTCTACCGTCACCGTGCCTCCATGAAGTTCGGCAATGCTGCGCACAATGGTTAGTCCCAGTCCGCTACCGCCGCGGATTCGTTCTCGTGACCGATCCGCGCGATAGAAGCGTTCAAATAGATGCGGCAAATCGTCGGGGTGGATGCCGGATCCAGTATCGGTCACTTCAAAGATGGCGTCAGGGCCATTCTGACGAATGGTGAGGGATACCGTGCCGCCAGCGGGTGTTTGGTGAAAGGCATTGGTGATTAAGTTGATGAGTACTTGGCGCAATCGGTCTTGATCGGCTGTGACATAGGGCATATTTCTCTCCGTGGCGGTGGTGAATGTGAGATTTAAGTCTTCGGCGACCGGGGAGAGATTGCCCTGGATTTGCGCGCACAGATCATCCGGGCGAACTGGGGCGAGATGTAGCGATAATTGCCCGACGTCGGCTAAGGCCAAATCATTCATGTCCGTCACCAGGCGTTTGAGGCCGAGGGTCATATCATGAAGGTGGAGAATTTGCTCTTCATTGAGGGGGATGACGCCATCTTGAATGGACTCTAATCGACCTAAGAGGAGGGCTATGGGATGGCGAATTTCATGAGCTAAGTCGGCAAAAAATTCTCGGCGCACCCGTTCTTGCGCATCCAACCGATCCACCATGCGATTGAAGTTTGCGGCCAAAGCTGCCACCGCATCGTGACCGTCCACTGAGACTCGGGTGGTGAGATCGCGAAGACTGATCTCATCAACGGCTTGGCTCAGCCGTCTTAGTCGGCGAGTAAAGCGCATGGTAATATAACCGACGACGGCGGTGGTCATAAGAAGAATAAGAAGGATGACGGGGTTGTGGGATTGGCCACCGACGCCGCGGTCATTCCACGTCATGATGACAATCACCACCACCATCAAAATCCATAGCCAAATCCAGCGAACTGGCGGGCCGCTGGAGCGCCTTCGCTGTTCTGGTCGGCATCGTGCCATATACGTCAACTCCCTTGAGGTACGAGCTTGTACCCGCTCCCATAGATGGTTTGAATCCAGGATTTTAAGCCGAGTTTGGTGCGGATGCGGCTCATATGACTGTCGATAGTACGTTCATATCCTTCGTAATAGTCTCCGACGGCACTCTCCATCAACTGCAGACGAGTAAACACCCGATTGGGATGACGAGCCAAGACCGCTAAAATTTTGAACTCCATCGCCGTGAGCGGAATCTCGATCTCATTCACAAGGACGGTCTGGGCGAGAAAGTCGATCCGCAATGCGCCAAAGTCGGAGATGTCGGATGCTCCATCCTCCATATGAGTGCGTCGCAGAATAGCTCGCACTCGGGCGGACAGTTGCCGAAGACTCACCGGTTTTACGAGATAGTCGTCCGCGCCCATCTCGAGCCCGACGACGATGTCTGGGTCTTCACCACGAGCAGTGACCATCAATAAGGGCGTCGGTCCAGAGCGGCGAATCTCCTTGAGAATGTCGAGGCCGTTAAGCCCAGGCAGCATCCAATCCACAATCACTAGGTCTGGGTGGCGATCCCGCCAAGCAGCTAGCCCCGCCTGACCTTCGGGAGCGTAGTCGACGTGATAGCCATCTTGGACGAGATAGTCCACCATTATCCGTCCTAGCTCACGATCGTCTTCAATAATTAATAAGTGTTCTTGTGCGATGGCGTCCTGCCTCCCTTGTGGCTCTATCCTATCAAGACTTTAGCCTCATGGCACGCGGGTGAATGAAATCTGCACAACTCCTCAACAATCTACCAACATTTGGCCTTTACCATAAGGTTCGTAGTCATTCAGCCGACAGACGCTCTTCAACCGGGCAGGCGTCGACACACACAGTGAAAGGAAGTGGAACGATATGTGGGCAACACACGCACATGCATATGGAGCTTTTCCGATGTTCCCGTTTTTCCCGTTGATTCCGATTCTCTTTATTGCAATTCTGGTGGGGGGGTTCTTTTGGCTAAGAGCATCCGCTATTCGGCACGGAGGTCGATCTCCATGGGGGCATTATGACTCGGCCGAATCGGTGTTACGGGAACGGTATGCACGAGGAGAAATTGATGCCGAAGAATACCAGGCACGTAAAGAGGAATTAAAGCGGTAAAAATCAAAGGGGCGCGCCTCTCACTTCTCCCTGCGCGTTTCTCCAATCGGATAGTGATTGATGAGTGGTTGATGACTGAAGTCCAAAGGAGGGCCTCCAAAGAGGCCCTCCTTTACGATTCGGGTGGGGAGTCTGACCAACGGTCGAGACTGGTGCGTAAGAGCTTTAGCGCTTGTCGGAGTTGGTCCTCTTCGACTCGGGTGGCGTTTGCATGTGCTCCACGACGTGCGCTCCAGGCGGCTTCGAGCGCCAGCAGTAAGGTACGGTTTTGTGGAGACAGTCCGGCGGCAGCAGGTTGGCTCCGTTGATGAACCATATCTCGCTGGCGCACTAAGACCACGACCGCTACTAAGCCAAAAGCGACAAAGCCGCTTCCCATCCAGACGATATCGCGCGTGCCAAGCAAAAATGCGTGCCGCGCTGCTGCAGCCAATTCGGGGAATAGGGGGGACTTGGTATATTGTGGTCCTGCCGAACTCAGGCCTAGACTACCCGCTATGGGACCCGCTGAGGTAATCCCGTGAATAATCTGCAGTCGTTCCGCGTGTGAAAGGTGAGAGGCATGGAGATGTAGGGTGCTGGTGCGAACGTAGTGATTGTAACGTCCTGCTAGAAAGGCGGACAGGGCAGCAATACCAAAGGCGATGCCGGTTTGTCGAGCCACGTTGTTGGCCCCGGACGCCATGCCGATATAGCGGGGTTCGACGGAACCCATGGCTAAGGACGCAATGGGCGGATTGACCATGCCATTTCCTATGCCCGTCAAAATCAAACCGGGCAGTAACATGGTCCAGTCAACAGCGGTCGTGGCATGCCCCAGACGCGTCAGAAAAGCTACGCCTGCCAACGTAAACGCAAATCCCAGGGCCAAGATCCACTTGGCACCGAAACGATCGCTAAATCGCCCGGCGAGCGGTGCGCCAATCAATACTAAGGCGGACAAGGGGAGAAATCGTAGTCCGGCCTGCATCGCCGAGAAGCCTAAGTAATTCTGAAAATAGAGGCTGAGGTAATAGAGGAGAGCATAGGCGCCGGCGCTGACAGTAAAAGCCGCCAGGGCTGAGCCCGTAAAGCTGGGAATCTTAAATAGACGGGGATCGAGCATCGGCTGTCGAATATGTAATTCGCCGATGATAAAGGCCGCTAATCCCACTGCACCGGCAATGAAGAGGGTCAAAATGTAGGCCGAATGCCATCCCTTGTCGTTGCCATTAATCAATGCCAAGACAAAGCAAAAGAGGGTAACGGTAAGGGTAATCAGTCCAAAGATGTCAATGCTTCCCGAATGATGGGTATCTTTTGATTCGTGAATCGCCCATGTTCCCAGGATGATCCCGATAATCCCGATGGGCACATTGACATAGAAAATGGAGGGCCATCCAACTCGCGTGACTAATAACCCGCCGATTAAGGGACCCACTGCTGTGGCGAGTCCCGCGACGCCGCCCCAAATGCCGAACGCCGTTCCGCGCTCATGGCCATGAAAGGTGGCGGTAATCAATGACAGTGAGAGTGGCAGCATGGCCGACCCACCAATTCCCTGAATGCCTCGCGACAGGTTCAAGACATCGGCTCCTGTCAGTCCGCCAATGTGGATGTGCGGACTTAGGGCACAGAGCAGGGATCCGGCGGCAAAGACGCCCATACCAATACTAAAGATTCGCTTGCGACCGAAAATGTCACCCAATCGACTGGAGGTGACAAGCAGCACGGCCACGACCAAGGCATAGGCATTAACGATCCATTCAAGTTGGGTATAGGATTCGTGCAGCGCCTTTTGAATCGAGGGCAGCGCGACGTTCACAATGGTGACGTCTAAGAGTGCCATGAATAGCCCAAAGGCGATGGCCCCTAACGCCCACCAACGTCGTGGATCTTGCTGAATATTGACGCTCATGATGGTTCTCCTCTTTCTTGCAGTTTATCGTTAACCCAGGTAAGGCGGGCGCGATAGTTATGCATGGTGTAATCCATCGCTTGTAAAATGTTCGTGCGATGTGCGTTCTCGATGGTGCTGGTCCCTTGCACTCGATCGCATCCGGCTAGCACATGATCTAACATCAGTTCCAAGAATACTTTGTACTGCAAAAGAACTTGGCGACGACGATTGACATCGACTAAGTGGAAATTCGCCAATTTGATGCGAAACACATCGTCGGTATCCAGCGTGTGATCGAGTGGTTTAGCCATGAGCCACTGAAACCGCTCGCGTCCTTTGTCGGTAATGGCATAGACTTTGCGCTTGCGGTTCCCCACGAACGAAGTATCTTTTGATTGTATAATCAGTCCATCGCTCTCCAGATTCCGCAATATCGGATAAAGTGTGCCCCAACTGACGGTGCGTAAAGGTGCCAGGACTCCGGTCAGGATGTCATGCAAAAGATAGCCATGCATGGGTCCTTCGCAGAGTTCCGCCAAGATAAAGAGTTCATACACCAGCTTCATCTCCTATCTAGAAAATATATCGGAAAAATATATTTGTCAATTACGAGAAAGGGTCAGTGGTTAAGGGGGGGCGCGAGCGCCGGGGTTATCGCTTCCCTGCGGGCTTGTGGAGGTCTGTACGATGCCGAGTTCAGTTTTCATGGAGTATACCGCAGGGGAAATACATGCAGAGAGCGCGCGAGATATAGCGAACTATGTAAGTCTGCAGAGCCTTTGGCGGGTAGGGAAGAAGTCCCGGTCGGGTAGGGATAGCCGGGACTTCTTCGATGGGCGTGCGCTAGTCAATCGTCATCCTCGTTCTTATCACCCCATCCCTGGCCTCGTCGGTGACACCAATGCATCATGAGCCCAAGAGTGGCAAAGATTGCTAGTGTCCATCCCAACACGGCCAACTGGCTCATCACGCTCCCTCCTTACTATCGGGATCGCGCCTGAGTATACGAGGCTTAAGGAGGAATTCCAAGTAAAAATCATATAAATGGTCGGGAACGCGCCATGCATTGGATGACGGTAATCGAGCCGGGAGAGGGATTTTAACGTTCGGTGCAGGAGCGTTCTAGGGCGATTAGACGCGACCCAAGACGCCTTCCACGGCATCGAGTTGGCGGTTCGCCTCGTCGGTGGTGGATACCTCTAAAATGTTTATGGAAATGACCACTTTTAGAGACCCATTGCTACTCTTTAATAGATCTTCCGCTTTGTCCTGAGGGATATCGCACGCAAGCATGACAATTCTTACCGCGCGTGCTCGCATTTTACGATTCGTGGGACGCATATCCACCATGAGGTTGCGATAGGTTTTCCCGAGAGCCAGCATCACCCCCGTGCTGATCATGTTGAGCACCATTTTTTTGTGCACTGCCCGCTTTAATCCGAGTAGAACCCATGAGTACGTCCGGACCGGTAGGTACCGCAATGGCAATGTGAGAGAGAGCGGCGGCTTCGGGAGAGGGATTACAGGATCGAGAGACGGTCAGGAGGCCGTGCTGTCGTCCCCAGGCGAGAGCGCCTAACACGTAGGGAGCAGATCCAGAGGCACTAATTCCACACACTCTTTTGCGATCGCATCGTGCGCTGCCACATCTTTAGCACCTTGTGCCTCATTGTCCTCGGCACCCTCTTTAGCATGAAACATGGCGTCGGGCAAGCCGGCAATCAGGGCTTGTACCATATCGGGATCAGTATTGAAGGTCGGTGGGCACTCGGCGGCATCGAGTACTCCAAGACGTCCGCTGGTGCCGGTCCCAAAGTAAAAAAGTCTCCCTCCATGAGAGAGCAGGTGACCGATGGCATCAATGGCGGCGATATTAGGAAGCACTGACGCAATGGCCGTGGCTGCTATTGCATTAGTGTTAGGCGCGTTTATGATGCGGGTGAGTTCAACATTCGAGAGCGTCGCTAAATCGGGTCAATGTTGATCCCCAGGATTCGGTCAGTAAAGAGGTGTAGGGAATGTCCATGTCATGCGGCCTCGTTTCTTCAGGTGTGAGGTAAGGAGATGATTATACGCGATGTCTCGTAATCGATTCTTGGGTGGCTTTGAGATAGGGTAGGGTGGCACTGGGTTCGCGATTGGCAAGCCACAGCATGAGCGCATCTCCCACTAAAAGAGAAGCCATGACCGAGGTGGTGGCTCCGATGCGTGGGGTAGGTTCGACGGCTGTGACGTAAAACACTACGTCAGCCAATTGGGCCAGAGGATTCTTCGGACGAAACTGCGTAACGGCTACCAATAACGATCCTCGTTGGTGGATCAGTTCGGCTATTTCTACCACTTCTCGTGTGGCGCCGGAAAACGAGATCAAAATGGCGACGTCTTCTGGTTCTAAGATGGCCGCTGTCATGGTCGCTAAATGTACATCTACCCAATGGGTGACAGGATATCCTAAACGAGTGAGCTTTTGAGCCAAGTCTTCTGCAACCAATTGAGAGGCGGCGACCCCAAAGGTAAACACCCGGCGAGCCTGGGCTAATCGCGCACTGACGGTCGCTAGGTCTGATTCACTGAGGTGATTTAAGGTGTGATGTATGGACTTCTCGGTAGCTTGGGCAAATGACTGTAATTGCATATCAAAAGTGGTTGCGGGATTCAGTTCTACGTATTCCGATGCGGGTTGGCGTTCATTTCGCACAAGATCCGCGGTCAGCAGCACTTTGAGTTGGCTATAGCCATTAATCTGCAAGGTTCGGCACAATCGAATTACAGCGGCCTGACTTGAGTGAGCCTCGCGCGCCAAGTCGCGCACGGTGAGTTGTAATACGCTTTCTGGATGGTTCAGAATAAAGCGGGCGATTTTTGCTTCTGACTCTGCCAAAAGATCTAAATTTGATTCAATGCGCTCCATTACTCCAGAAATGGGCATGTCATGATCTCCTTATATTTCCATTACCTCAATCTTAAGATGAGGAATTGTCCCATTAATAATAGCAACTATCGTAGCATGAAATGACATTCCGATACAATATTTCTACTTGTTTCTATTTATTATGAAACATCTTGTCGCATCAGTTCCGCTCGAACGTCATTAACGAGATCGGGATAATAGGTACGGGTAGGCTGACTGGTATCCACGTGGAATACCGGCTCTCCTACCTCCAAAGGGGCATAGGGCGTTTGCATGCGCTGGACTTGCTCCATCAATTGCTCGGCATCATGGTGCCCAGGATGGCGCGCGCCCGTTTGAATGCGGCGTTGGTAGCGCGTCGCGAGGACAGCAGCAGGCGCGTGCACCAAGATCTCTAGACAGCGATATTGATAGCGGGCAATGAGCGCTAAGAGCTCCCGTCGTCCTGGTTCGGGGGAATAGTTTGCATCGATGATGAGCGAGACGCTTTGCTCCATGAGCGCCTCAGCGGCCATATGCATGAGTACCCAACTGGCCTTGCCATAGCGTTGGGCCGTGGCTAAATCGGGGGAGCCCAAACTATCGAATAGCGTTTCTTTGAAAGCATCTCGGCTCAACCTGACGATGTGAAGATCGTGACTCAATTGCTGGGCTATGGTGCTCTTCCCACTGGCCGGATGGCCGATGATTAGAATGAGGGTTGGCATCATCTTCACACCACCGCTTCTTTCGCCGACAGGCTAAATTGACTTTGATAGAGATCATAATAAAATCCGTGTTGCTCCATGAGGTGCTGATGCGTCCCTTGCTCAATGACCCGTCCCTCATTCATGACTAAGATGAGGTCCGCGTCGCGAATGGTGGATAGGCGATGGGCGATAACAAAACTGGTTCGGCCTTTCATCAGATTCTGCATGGCGTTTTGAATGGCCATTTCGGTCCGAGTGTCTACACTGGAGGTGGCTTCGTCTAAAATAAGCATCGGAGGATCAGCTAAAAACGCCCGAGCGATAGTGAGTAACTGGCGTTGACCCTGAGAAATATTTGACGCTTCTTCATTGAGAATGGTATCGTAACCGTCCGGAAGTGTGCGGATAAAATGGTCTGCGTGGGCTTTTTGAGCGGCATCCATGATTTCGGATTCGGTAGCTCCCGCATAGCCGTAGGCGATGTTGTCGCGGATCGTGCCGTTAAACAGCCAGGTATCCTGCAGCACCATGCCAAATCGCTGTCGATGAGGACCGCGGGCTAAATGGCGGATGTCTTGACCGTCAATCGAAATCTGGCCGTGTTCCACGTCATAAAAGCGCATTAAGAGATTGACGAGAGTGGTCTTGCCGGCACCGGTGGGACCGACGATGGCAACGGTCTCTCCAGCGTGGGCTTCAATGTGAAGGTCTTCAATGAGCGGGGTCTGGGGTTCGTAGCGAAATGCGACATCGTTGAATTCTACATGCCCTTCGGTCGTGAGGCTCTGAGATTCCCCCACGGTGTCCGCTGACTCTTCCGGTTCGTCAAGAATTTCAAAGACGCGCTCTGCTGATGCCAACGTGGACTGAATGACGTTAGAGATGCTGGCTAACTGCGTAATGGGCTGGGAAAATTGTCGAGCGTATTGAATGAAGGCTTGAATGTCCCCGATTTGGATGGCCCGTCGCGTCACCATAATTCCTCCGATGACGCTCACGAATACATAGCCCAAGTTGCCTATGACGTTCATGAGGGGCATGATGATGCCCGTGACAAACTGTGCTTTCCAACTTGAGACATAAAGGCGACTGTTAATCTCTTCAAAATGTTCAATCGCCCGCTTTTCGTGTCCAAAGGCTTTAACAATCGCATGCCCAGTATACATCTCTTCAATATGGCCATTTAATTCACCAAGTTGTCGTTGTCGGGTTAAGAAGTACCGTTGTGAGCGCTTCGCAATCACGCCCGTAACAATGAGACTGAGCGGTAAAGTTACTGCCACCACCAGGGTGAGCAGCGGACTTATCGTCAGCATCATTACAATCACGCCTAAGAACGTCACAATGGCGGTGATGAGTTGGGTTAAGCTTTGTTGCAAGGTGCTACTGATGTTATCAAAGTCATTAACAAAGCGACTGAGGATTTCTCCGTGGGGATGGGTGTCAAAAAACTTGGTGGGCAGACGATTCAGTTTCTCCATGACGCTTTGTCGTAAGTGATACACCATCCGTTGCGCTACGCCAGCCATGACATATTGCTGTAAATAGCTAAACGCCGAGCTAATAACATAGAGAACGGCGAGAATATCTAGGTCATGCAAGATGGCGTGAAAATCGACGTGCGCCCCAGGCACATGACGATATTGCGCAATAAACCCATCGAATAGCACCGTGGTGGCGTCACCTAGTATCTTGGGGCTCCAAATGGTGAAAATGGTACTGAGAATGGCGGCTGCGACCACCGCGATAATGCGTCCGCGATAGGGACGAAAATACCCGAGGAGTCGTAGTAGCGTATTTTTAGGGTTTTTCGCCTTCTCGACCGGCATGGCTAACGCTGCTGGACCCCCACCACCGAATCCTCCCGGTCCGCCGCCGGGTCGTGGCCCACCCCATAAGTTATTGCTTCCTCCGTTATTGTTCTTACTCATGCGATTTCCTCCGGTGTCAGTTGAGATTGGACGATTTCTTTATATACACTCGAAGAGGTCATGAGTTCCTGATGGGTGCCAATGCCAGCGATTTTTCCGTCGTCAAGCACAATGATACGGTCGGCATCCATAATGGTGGAGACCCGTTGGGCCACCAAGATGACGATGGCATCGTGGACTTCATGTCTTAGAGCCCGGCGCAGAGCCGCATCGGTCCTATAATCCAAGGCTGAGAAGCTATCGTCGAATAGATAGACCTCGGGTTTTCTAACGAGGGCCCGCGCGATCGCCAGTCGTTGTTTCTGACCTCCGGACAGATTGGCTCCGCCCTGAGTCATTACGGTATCGAGGCCATCATTCAGGTGGGTGACAAAATCCCAAGCTTGTGCGGTACGTAAGGCCGATTCCACCGTCTCGCGGGACGCATCGGGATCGCCGTAGCGAACATTGGCCAGCACTGATCCTCCGAAGAGAATGGCGCGTTGCGGCACTAATCCTAATCGGGAACGAAGGCTCTCTTGCGTGAGGTCACGAATGTCGACATCATTAAGACGAATCATGCCTTGGCTCACGTCATAAAACCGTGGAATGAGACTAATCAAGGTGGATTTGCCTGAGCCAGTGCCGCCGATAATGGCGGTGATTTCTCCTGGATGCGCCTCAAAACTTATATCTTGCAGTGCGGGTTCTTCCGCGCCGGGATAGTAGAAGTTGACATGTTCGAACACTAAGCGGCGCGCCCCTGGAATCGGTATTTCCGGATCCTCGGGATCGTGAATATCCGAGGTTAAGTCCAGCACTTCGAGAATCCGCACCGCGGAGGCTTGGCCTCGCGGGATCATAAAGGCCATCATCGAGACCATCATCACCGCCATCATAATTTGGGTAATGTATTGGATAAAGGCCATAAGACTTCCTACCTGCATGGCGCCGTGGTCCACGCGGAGACTGCCCCACCAGAAGATGGCGATGGTGGAGAGGTTCATAATGAACATCACCAATGGCATCATCAGAGCCATCATTTGAAAAACGCGAACGGAGACATCCGTGAGATCTTGGTTGGAGTCGCGGAAACGCTCGGTTTCGTACTCTTCACGATGAAACGCCCGCACCACACGCACTCCGATGAGGTTTTCTCGAATCACTCGATTTAACCGGTCGACACGGGTTTGCATTTTTCGGAAGAGCCCGATGCCTCGACCTAAAACCAAGTATATGGCCAATCCCAGTAGCGGTACGACGACAATCATAATGAGCGACAGCCGGGCATTGGTATAGATGGCCAAGATGATTCCTCCAATGGCCGTTAAGGGGGCCATCACCATCATCCGTAGCATCATGTTGACTAACTGTTGCACTTGCATGACGTCGTTAGTGGTACGCACGATCAGTGAGGAGGTGCCCAGCACATCAAATTCTTTCATAGTAAAGTTTTCGACGTGTTTAAAAATGCGACTACGGAGAATTTGACCAAATCCGGATGACGACTGCGACGAAAAAAAACTGGCGCCAATGGATGCGATTCCACCGAGCATGGTGATGACCAGCATAATAACTCCGATGCGAATAATATAGTGCACATTGCCCAGCACTATGCCATTATCCACAATATGAGCCATGAGCTGTGGCAGATAGAGTGTCGATAACGTCTGAATAAACGTAAGGACCAAGACGAGAATGACAAATTTTCGGTAGGGTTTTAGATACTCCAAAATTTTTATCAATTGCGGGCGCTCCCTTAATAAAGTCTCTTATTATTATACCGTGTTAAGCAAATTTCAGCAGTGGATTCTGGCAGCTTTCCGTGTCAGAATGAGGATCGATGGAGGTGGAATGTGTATATCCCTAAATATTACCGTGTGCAAGATCTGGATGAAGTGAAAGCGCTGTTGAGCGCCTTCCCTTTTGGGACCTTGGTCGCGTTTGACGGGCACCGGCCAATCGCTACTCATATGCCGTTTGAGTGGGCAGCCGTTGGAGAGCAACTGACGTTGATCGGCCATGTGGCGCGCGGTAACCCCATTTGGCGTACGGCTCCGGAGATGGAGGAGGCGCTAGCGATCTTTCAAGGACCGCATACCTATATTTCCTCATCTTGGTATGAAGAGCAAAATGTCCCAACCTGGAACTATGAGGCCATTCATTTGTCGGGCAAGGTGACGGTGATGGCCGATGAGGAGTTTCAAGACGCCATGAAAAAATTGCTCAATCGCTATGAAACAGGTCGAGTCAATGGCCGTACGTGGGAGTCTTTAGATGCGGATTTTATCTCCCAGCAAATGCGTGGAATCGTGGGCCTAAAAATGTCTGTCAAGCGGATTGAGGCGGCACGGAAGATGAGTCAAAACCGTCAGGATCGAGATTTCCAGCACATTGTGGAGAGGCTTCGCACATCGCATGAGGCGCAGGACCAAGCCGTGTCACAGGTGATGAGTCAGATTCGACCGGAGCTTTTTGATGAGCGTGAGGACTAAGAGAGGCCTCGCAGACCTTCATTAATAAGCAGTGCATAATTCCTTTCCAACTTCCTACACTATGGGGGGAGTTGGTCTTCGTGCATGCGATTCGCGCTTTGTTGAGAACCGTTATCGTCGGGCTGGCCATATGGGCTTTTCAAACGCTACTTAGACCGGTCAACGTGGTCGGCATCTGGGCGATGGTGTCTCTTGGGATTGCGAGCGCTATTGTGGGCTACCTTCTGACAGATATTGTGACCCATGCCAGAACCCGTGCACTCACCGCCATGTGGCACTTTGTGGGAACCTTGGTAGTATTAGAAGGGTATTATGCTCTCTTGCCGAAACATGTGTCCATGGTCATGGGCGACATTCTTCTGGCTCTGGTGGTGGCGATTCTGAGTGGGTTTCTTGAATTGCTGTGGTCTCCCTTTTATGCTTCAAGATAACCGGCGATCCCCATGATTACGTCATGAGGGGAGCCTTACTAATGCTTTTAACTGGGGCAGAGATGGCGCGCGCATGGTGCGAGGAGACGCCCCGGCGGGTTCCCTCTGATCGATCGTCGGGCCATCCGCCGTTATTCTAGCGAGCGGGGGCAAGGATTCCACCGTCAGGCACGCCCGAGTCGGCATCGGATCTCGATTCTCCAAAAAGATCAGAACCGGGTGAGCGCGAGCTGTGGACCCCTAGGAAACCCCCGATTTAAAGAGCATGATCCAGAGAGAAAATCCGACGATGCCTGCCGCCACAAATAGCGCAAGTGCGAGCACCGGAAGGTGCCAGGCGGTGCCGCGTGATTCGCGCAAATGCATGAAGATGCCGAGCTGCAGTCCGGCTTGCATCACCGCGAATGCCAGAATCACGATAAGGGCGGAATGCATGGGCAGCAAATGGTAAAAGACCACCGCAAACGACATTAAGGTCAGGACTAGGGCCCCGACATATCCCAGCAATTGTGGTGTGGGAAAGTGTGGTGGCGTGAAGTGGGGGCTTAGGAACTCGACTTCCACTTCTCTTCCCGTTCCGTCAGGCGTGTCGGGGGGACGATGGTCCGCCATGCGTAGCCGCCTCCTTGGGGTTCCTCAAAATTCTTACTCACACTTCAGATTCTTTACATGACGCCCCAGAGATATACCACGGTAAAGAGAAATACCCAGACAATGTCAAGAAAGTGCCAGTAGAGCGCAAACGTATACAGTTTGCGGCGATTAGAGCGGGTGAGCCCTTGCGTGGCTAGACCGATTACCAACATCAGGGCCCATCCCAATCCGAATGTCACGTGGCAGCCGTGCGTGCCCACTAGGGTGAAGAAGCCCGATAAAAAGGCACTTTGATGCCAAGTGAAGCCTCGAGCCACGTCGCCAGCAAATTCATGGATCTCCAGTGCCACAAAGGAGGCGCCGAGAAGCATGGTGATGACAATCCAACTGATGGCCCCTTTGAGCCGATCTAGACGAGACATGTAAAGGGCTAGGCTAATCGTCAAACTGGAAGTGAGCAAAAGCAAGGTTTCAAGCAAGGTGGGGCCGAGCGTGAAGATGTCCTGCGGTGTAGGACCGAGGGCCACCTTGGAACGATACGCCGTATACACCGCAAATAGGCTCCCAAATAACAGTACATCGGAGGTGAGAAAGAGCCAAAATCCGAGAATCTTGATACTTTCGTGGTTGTCCTGAAATTCGATCGGTAGCGGACTCGAATTCATGATTTCATCCTTCCTAAACTCTCTTCCGTGTGTATAATGTGGGCGGCGTCGAGGATCACTTCGTGATAGGGTGCGAGCGATCCATACGTTAAGGATGCGACAATGCCGAGACCTCCAGCGATTGCGATCCAATACCAAGAAAACACCATTCCGATGGCGCCTACGAGAAATGCAAGCGATAGGAAAAGTGGCATGGGGGTATTTTTAGGGACAGCGATAGGATGAATGTCGTCGGCAGACACTGGGCGCTCTTCGGCCGATGGTTCATGTTTCATGGTCCACCAGGCATCGCGAGTATGTACCTCAGGGATGATCGCAAAATTATACTCCGGGGCAGGAGATGGCAGTGACCACTCCAAGGTGCGGCCATCCCAGGGGTCGCCACTGCGATCCCAGTCAACGTGCAACCGGCTCCATAAAATGTTGTACACCATAATGATAAAGCCGGCGGCCATCATATAGGCCCCAACGGTGGAGAGCTCGTTGAAAAAGTGCCAACCCAATCCGGGTTGATAGCTCGACATGCGTCGCGTCATTCCCATATAGCCGAGAAAATATTGTGGCATAAAGGTCACCCAAAATCCCACAAAGAATAAGCCGAAGGCCCAATATCCTTGTCGCTCCTGCAATTTCCAGCCGAACATTTTGGGCCACCAATAGTACATACCTGATAACAGGCCAAAGAGGGTGCCGCCGATAAGTACGTTGTGAAAATGAGCAACTAAAAAGTAGCTATTATGGTACTGATAGTCCGCTGGTACGGCGGCAAGCATGACTCCGGTGGCTCCGCCCACGACAAAGGTAGGAATAAAGCCGAGTTGCCACAGCATCGGCACACTAAAGCGAATGCGGCCCCCCCACATGGTAAAGATCCAGTTAAACATTTTGACGCCAGTCGGAATGGCAATCAGCATCGTGGAGAGCCCAAAGAAGACGTTGACCGTGGGACCCGCACCCATGGTAAAGAAGTGATGCACCCACACGCCATAGCTGAGAAATGCGATCGCTCCTAGGGAAATCACCATGATATCGTAGCCAAAGAGTGCTTTGCGGGAGAAGGTGGGGACCACTTCCGAAAAAATCCCAAAGGCGGGCAGCACTAAGATGTAGACCTCGGGATGGCCAAAGATCCAAAAAAGATTCACATACATCATTGGCATCCCTTGGTGGGCCACGGTGAAAAAAGATGCTCCAAACAGTCGGTCTAACATGGTGAGTGCCAGCCCTACGGTTAGCGGAGGGAATGCGAAAATGACGAGAGACGAGGTAATGAGGGCGGACCAGACGAAAAGCGGCATTTTCATGAGGGACATTCCGGGCGCCCGCATTCGCAGGATGGTGACCAGAAAGTTAATGCCTGTGGCAATGCTGCCAATCCCGGTCACTTGAACGGCTAAGAGGTAGTAGTTTTCACCGACGGTCGGGTTAAATTGGAGCTCTGAATATGGCGCATAGGAGGTCCACCCAGCACTCGGAGATCCGCCCACCGAAAAGGAGACATTGAGAATGATGGCGCCTACCGCAAAAAGCCAAAAACTAATCGCATTGAGCCGAGGAAAGGCCACATCACGGGCGCCAATCATGAGTGGAACGGCCACGTTGAAAAGTGCAAAAATAAAGGGCATGGCCATGAAGAAAATCATGACGGTTCCATGTGTGGTGAACACTTCATCGTATTGTTGTGCTCCCATGAAATGACCATGAGGCACCAACAGTTGGGTACGTATCATGAGGGCGTCGACTCCACCGCGAAACAACATGATAAGAGAGGCGATGAGATACATGATGCCAATTTTTTTATGGTCGACGGTGGTCAGCCATTCGGTCCATAGCCACTTCCATCGGCGGGTGCGGGTCAAAATGGCACCGATGGTGATGGCCGAGATGGTCAGCCCAATATCAATACCGACAATATCAGGGAGAAGTACCCGTGGCGGGAACAAGAGTTTGAGTAGATGGGTAAGCCAGAGTCTCATTGCTATGCACCTCATAGAGTGACGTTAGAGTTTGTGCTGGGGAACGTAGTGTGGGCCACGCACCGTAAATTGATGAGTTTTGGATGGGAAAGTATTTGGGGGATAGGAAGAATATGTTTCTTCAGGAGCTACGTCATACTGTAATAGCTGATGATAGTCGGCCCGGCTCATGGCAGGAGCGCGATCTTTTACGCTTTGGGCCCAAGTGCGGAATCGCTGAGAGGACACCGCATGCACTTTAAACGTCATCCGCCAGAAGTCGATTCCTGAAAAATTGGCACTGCGTCCTAAATAGGTGCCGGGTCGGTTGGCTTCGAGCCATAGAGGTAAGACGCGATTGGGCATGGTATATTCCATTCCACCCAGATTGGGTACCCAAAAGGTGTTGAGGGGCGAATGCGCTGTCAGCTCAAATAAGGTGGGTTGGTGCGTAGGAAGATAAAAATAGTTGACGGTGGCAATATGTTGACGAGGGTATTCAAAAAGCCATTTATAGTCAAATGAGGTGACGTCAATGACCAGGGGATGGCGGGTGGGTATATAGGCGAGGCTATAGGTCTTTTTGACGGTGGGGATGCTGATGAGGATCACCACCACCAGCGGGATAGCAAATACCGTCACTTCAAGCGGGCGACTTGCAATCCAATTGGGGCGATAAGGGGCTTTGTTGTTTGGAGTGTCGCGAAAACGGACGACCACATAGGCAAAGAGTATCCATATGCCGACGATAATCACTCCCATGACGATCGTGCTTAACACAATGACGTGCAGTTCATCTTGGGCAACGGGACCTGCGGGATGAAATACGACATAGTCCGATCCGCAGCCCGATGCCCCAGACCCTACAAAGAATAGAGATAATATACGATAACCATTTCGCTGCCAAAAGGATTTCTTACGCATGAAGTGATGTCTCCTTCACTCCGGGAGAATTTTCATCGATCACCACATTCCCAATGTTCATGGGTCATTATGGCCCGAGGAGCGAGTGGCTATGCGCTAGAGGTCAGAAGTTTTCTCTACGGCACTACTTTGGCAGTGAAAGGCCGATGTCGCGGAGAAATGGTATCAAAGGCATGCGGTTGCTAGGGTCCCAAGAGGAAGGTGGCGGTGAGCGGCATTGACGAGCCCAAGCTCTTAGAAAAGCCCTCTGAATGATCAAAAGGGCTTTCCAAGAGCGAATGAGGATCTTTTGCTCGGCTTGCGAGATGAGGTCAATCTAGAGAACAAGAGACTTCAACGTGCGTAGAAAGAAGAGGCGCCAGGATCGGTCGGCCTTTGCCATAGGACTTAGCTTATAATCGTCACCGGTATAGGGGAGCGCTGTAACACGCCGAAGGAGACACTCCCCATAAGATTTCCTAATGCGGAGTGGCCGCGTCTTCCCATCACAATGAGGTCGATGTGGTGCTTTTTCGCATAGTCCACAATGGCTGCAGCGGGCATGCCAGCGAGAATTTCTTCTCGAAACGGAGCGCAATTTGTGAATTGTTCTCTCGTTCTCTGGAGCAGTTGATTGGCGTGGTCTTTTGCTTTATCTATCATGTCTTGCATGGTTTGCTGATAGGTCTCGCTATCCGAAACATAACTGCCAACCCCCAGTTCCCAGTTGCCGGTGGGAATGGCCATGACGGTCGCTAGGGTAATCGTGGCCCGATCAGGCTGCGCCCATCGATCTAACCATTCGGCTGCGGTGAGGGCTTCGGGCGATCCATCCGTAGCAAGTAATATCGACATCGTGATGTTCATAATAAGCCTTCCTCTCTTGAACTGGATACATCTATCGTATGCCCCGCCGGGGCACGTCACCTAGGGCCGGATGGACAAAGTTTCTTCGCTAATTGGGGCATCTTTGCACCGGCCCACCCCCTAGAGCTAAGGGACCGTAGTCCCCTTAAGGGAGTGGCCAGATCTATCGAATAACCTCCGATGGCCCGAAGTGGCCTTGCCTCCATGGCCATCTATAGACCATGTGGCGGGTTCGGCTACCCCGAATGGGAACAAGAACTGAGTCTAATGGTCTGAAAAGGATAGGGCGAAAGCCCAATGGCAAAGGCGGGCGGACATTGCATACTGACGGTGCAATCCATAGGATTTTTATCCATCCCGTGAGGGGCAGAGAGACAAAGGAGAGTGACCGAGATGTTTACCGATTACTTAGCGGTGATGTTAGTCAATTTGGGGGCGGGACTGGCGTTATTAGCGCACTACCTTTATGTGAAGCCCGCCCAAGAGAACCGGAAGAGTTGGGCCGCGGGCTTCTTTGCCGTCGGCATATTGGGCTTGGTGACCGCGGTGCCGATGGTGATTACCTGGCCGCTCCCCGGCGGGTATAACGTGGCGTATGGCGAACCGGCGTTGTTCTTTAGCGTCCTCTTCCT
>NZ_JBYCKN010000066.1:0-3545 GCF_057473405.1 Sulfobacillus sp. TH-112 | reverse complement strand
GTGAGGGCGCGAATGCTTGGCACAATGTGGTCGCTTGGCAAAAGTCCAGTCGTTTCACACTGACTCCGTCGGTGGTGGGAGAGGACCTTTTTCAAGTCGATGCCATTTCTGCGGCAGCCTACCAGCGCCATCAATGGCAAGATACCCTCTTTTCGCGAACCTCGCCCTTATTGGTGGGACTGCAGTCGACGCTGACGGTATCGGCATCGGCTGTTCCACAAAATAACAGTGTGACCCTCACGGGAAGTGCTCAAAATGTTATCAATCCACGCTATCAGTTCTGGTATGAAACACCGAGTGGAGTATGGAAGTCGTCGGGTCCCTATACGAGCAGCCCTTCCTATACCATGACAGCTTCGCAAATGGGCTCGTATCGCGCGGTTGTGGATGTGTTGCCAACTGGCCTCAACGGCGCCTCTGCGATTTTAGAAAGTGCATCCGAGCCGTTTGAAAGTTATGGGACGCCGGCGAGTCTTCAGATCTCTACCGCTAATCCAGTGTGGGTCGCGGATGGCAAAGAGGCGGGACAGCTCATCATTCGCGCTATCGATAGCCATGGTGATGTGGTGGCTAATGAAAACGGTACGGGCAGTATCACCGACCTCACCGCAGAAGGAGCGATCGGTGGGTGGGGGAGTACGTCGAGTCACGTTGTGCCCGGTGCATCCATCGGCATCCCGTTTCACGATGGCGTGGCGACACTGCCCATTGTCGCTGGAGAGACTGTTGCGAGCGACAGCCTCTTGGCGCGGTTGGGTCTTTCGGATGGACAGGATATTAGCGGTAGGGGAACGCTAAGCGCTGTCGCGCAGGTGGCCAGTGCGGTCTCTGTGACACCTACGTCGTCTTACCTCATCGGGAATGAGAGTGGGAATCCCGGGACCTATGACATTAGTGTGGTCGACCAGGTGGGGGAGCCGCTATTGACGGGTACAGACACTTTGACGGCCACGCTATCAGGGCCAGCACAGTTTCATGATCTCACGAAGGGACCTGACACCTTGACCTATACAGGGGGCGAACCGCCCATTTCGGAGACGGTCTATTCTATGGCGGGGGGATTGGGTCCTGTTACACTCACGGTCACCGGCACGGGATTGACAACGGGTGCCGCCGAAATTCCCGCCATTTTAGGTGGACAACCCGACCAAATGGGCGTGAGTGCCGGGTCGACTTCTCTGGCGATTGGGGAGAGTACCACTCTGACGCTGACCCAGCTTACCGCCAGTGGGGGTGTCTCGGATCCGGCCAGCTTGGATAATAGCGGATACGTGCTCACCATCACCAACGCCTTGGGCAATGAAGCGACCGGATTCACCGTCGGGGGCATCGCCTATGCTGGAGCTCCTTTGACCATTCCTGTCGCTTTGGGTCCGAACTTCTTCTATGCGCTCTCACAACCCGTTACGTTGGAAGATGTCGGTGCCCCGATGGGGATCTACACGCTGGTGGTATCGGATGCGGATGGCCTTTGGAAAGCCTCAAAGCCGATGACCCTCACCATAACCGACTAAGGACGCTTGGATATTTGATAGTTTTCATGAGCAAACACGGTAGCCTTAGGGTAGTGGGCTGCCGTTTGCTCATAGAAGGAAAGAAGAGAAAATGGCCCAGTAGCATGAGTGCGCGGGGGAGTCAGAGAAGTACATTCTCTAACCGTAGGGGCGTTAATGGTGCCACCTTCTCATATCGACTGCCGCTCATGCTTGCGCCCCGTCTACACACCAGCGACGCATCTGAGACAAGTGTTCTCGGATAATTTTCTTATCTATTTGTATTGAGCCGGAGTCTTGAGCGACTCGATGTCTGACGTGACCATTTGATCCGCTGTTGTCTGCGATGTGCCCGGCATTGGCGACTTGACTTGACAGAAGTCCATATACCTGAATTTGGCCGGTCAGAATGCCTTCGCGAATTACCGCTAACGGTGCTCGATACGCGCGCATCGCCAAGACGAGCACATTGGTATGCATAACGATCCGGATTATGCGGGAGGAGACCGTTGGCACGGGACCGACTCTCTTGTATGGCGTGATCCACCGCATGGTTAAATTCTTCCGCAGGCGCATCGCCCAACGCCTGCCTCATCTCATCCATCGTCTCCTGCAGCTACGCCATGCCGCGGTCCCGTTCTTGCAATCACTCGAGGTCTTGGGGACTGACCACGGCCATCGGTACTCCGCTCTTTTTCACGATGACGCGGGTCTTGTCGCGGGCGACCTCGTTGACCACCGCGCTCTAGCAGTTGCCGGACGTCCGACGCCTTCACTGCTTTGTAAGGCTATGTGCACAATGTGGTGGGATTTCCTCGTTTCTTGGCTCAATCTTCCGTTCTCAGCAAGACCGGCCAAGGTTGGAATATGCGGTTCGTATTGACGCCATGTTACCTTGCCGCTGGTTGGAATTCCCCGACGACGAACCCTACGAACTATGGTCAAACGCAGTGTAGACGCTACTGCGCTCCGCTATTGCCCCCGAACCGCGATCATTAGCTCCACGAAATTTGTCTACTGGCAACCGAAAGAATGGATGGGCCTGTTTGGCCTATGAAAGCCATAATTGCACAGTGGGCGATGTGAGCGATGGTCACTGCATGCGCATATGCTTGATCGCTTCAATGTAGGCTTCGGTGTGTGCCGCACTCAGCGAGTAATACACCTTGTAGGTGTCGACGAGGATGCGGAAGGTCCCCATGTAGTGCTCCTCGGGGGATGGCATGCTGGTTCCCAACCAACACCTGGATTTTCCGTTCAATGTCGCCCATCAGGCGCCGGCGATACGCGGCGGTTTCACGGGCTGAAAAGCGGGGACTCTCGATGGCTTGTAGCAAACGGAGGGCCTCACGCGACCAGCGAATCGTGAGGCTCACCGGTCCAATCCTTCATCCAACAGCCTAAACGCCTCTTCGGTGGAATAGACGCGGCCCTCTCGAATGTCTTCCTTCGCGCGGCGGATACTCGCTTTCAGGTCTGGGTCCCCCTCAATTTCCAAACCCACTTCGTCCAATACCGGAAGGCGCGCAATGAGGTAGGGCACTCCATCCACGACGACAATGGTGTTCTCGTCGTCCACGACGCGATGGAACTGCTCGGCGTCAGGACCGTCTAGTCGCTTGAACACCCAAGACGCCTCCCTTTGGGCTCTATTGTACCATCCGGCTCGTCGTTATCGCCAACCGCCATGCAATCTTCGAAACCGGAATTCCACCGGGACTCTCGCCCATAGAATTACCTCGCACATGAGAAGTGTACATGATTAGCGTATTGGCATATAGTTAGCGCATTCTAATAAAAAGAGGTGCTGACCATGGCGAACCAAACTGTTGTTTGCACATATCGCGTTCGACCCGACGGAGAAGAACTGTTTCAGGCCCTTTTGGGGAATCATTGGTTCACACTACACGCTTTGGGATTGGTCACCGACGTCAAGCCCGTCATTTTTCGTAGTGTGGATGACCCTCCGACCTATGTCGAGATCTTTACTTGGGTCGAAGGCGGATTTGAGCAGGCACACGAGCATCCAGATGTGTTAGGCATTTGGGAGCC
>NZ_JBYCKN010000065.1:0-7006 GCF_057473405.1 Sulfobacillus sp. TH-112 | reverse complement strand
GAGCTCTTGAAAGTGATGCGCCAGTACCTCGGTGAACCGGTCTAGTGAGGATATGCTGGAAAATTTCGTTGAAGCCGCGCTATCCACAATCCACTGGGCTAAATGGTGAATGGCCTCTTGGATGATCGGGCGAAGGAGCGGTACATTCATTTCAATAAGTTCGAGATGATCGTCGTTAAGAGGATAGGATTGCGCAAGCGCTAGGGGAAGATGGGCAATTTGACCAAGGCGTCGGGCCGGTTCGGGAAGGGACACCGACTCTACGAATTGACAAGATGGCGGTGCCAAGTAGGACCCCTGACCTAAACGGATTCCTAGGGCTCTCAGACGAATCAATTGCTCCTCGGTCTCGATGCCGTCGGCAATAATGCGGGTGCGCGATGCACTGAGCCAGTGGGCAACCACAGTGACCAGTCGATCCATCGCGGGATCTTTTCCTACCTTTTCCGTGACGAGGCGAGCGATTTTAATCCATTCGGGTTGTAAATGGGCCACGCGTACCGGGTCGGCATATCCTACCCCCCAGTCGTCCAGTGCAATTTGTAACCCATCATTGCGCAACGGCGCTGCCAGGGAAGCCCACTCTGCGACATCATGGTCGGACTCGGGGACTTCAAGAACCACATCATGAAAACTTTTTTGCTGCCAGCGGACGTGGTGAGTGAATTGGCGCACTAACGCTCGCGTGGACTTGAGAAACAGCCAGGTTCCCGGAGGGCGAAAGGACCCACGGTGAAACGCGAGTTGTTGCACGTCGCTGAGAAGGATTTCCAGGTCTTCGGGACTTTGGGCGCTCTCCGTGATGGCGCTCAATCCTTCATGCTCGCGTCCGACGAGGCAGCCTAGCGCTTCATAGCCAACGGCGTCTCCGGTCAATAAGTCGATAATGGGTTGAAATACTATCGTCAATGAAAGTTTGTTGAACATCACATACACCTCACTGATAGTATTCGTCAGCGAGGTGTAAATCGTGGCAGGAGACGCTTTAATGGACAATATGATGGATGATGGGCCCGACTAGCGCGGTGACCTCACTGTAGCTCACGCGGATAATGCCTCCTAAGGTATTTCGCAACCCTTCCAGATGCGTGAGCCCGATTTGGATGGAACCTAGGGCATGGATGATGCTATTGAGTTGCCATAAGATGAGTGCAGCCGCCGCTAGCGAAATCCACAGGGCGCGACGAAATGCATGGTTGGGGGAATCCTGCGCCGATGGATGTGTGTCCTCTTTAAAGTGTACCCGGGTGTTGCGAGCCGTGGACATAGGGGTCCTCCTTTCGATTCAGGTGATGGAGTCTTCATGGCCAGTGTAGTGGATATGGTAAAATTATACAGACACAATTCTGTTGTCGAAGCGCTAAATGATGCGACAGTGGTCGACATCTCAATGGGATACGAAGCAATAAGGGCGCAACGACAACCTCTCTCCAAGTCGCGAGGAGATGGTCAATGTCCTCAGACTCGCGATCCCGACCCGATGGTCTGACGATGTGCAATCTAGGCTTGAAGTTCCTCCTGCCTCATCGCGACTGATTCAACCTCTTTTGTGCAAAGCCGGGTTGACCATCTCTATGGTGAGTGGTCCCCACATGACCATCAGCAGCAAATTTTGTCATGCCGCGTCGTGATGATAGCCATGGCTTTAGAAAATTATGTGCGGGATCAGGTGGCACGATTTCCCGAAGGGAGGAAGCACATTTGTCGGGGAGGAAAAATGCTGGTCGTGGACTCTCTTGATGACGCATTCACTGACCTTTGGAAAGCGCTACAAACGAATAGTCGTATTCCGGCTAAGGATGACAAGATGGGATGGCAGCCAGTCCATAAGATAATCATAGTACGTAACGCGATAGCACATCGTGGCGGGGTTCTTTTAGAAAAACCAATGGAAAAGTAAATCGCTCACGTACCGGGGAGCCGTGGATGGTTGAGTTATCGGGTAAGGACATCAACCAATATTCTGAAGCTGTCCTGACGTATTGTAGAAATAATCTTGGTCTTCGTGTGACAGAGGCGTTGAATCAATTGGCTCATCTATCATAGATCCGATTGACGGCCACGGATGCGCACTTCGACAGGCAGTCATGACGAGCACGTAAGTGGAGCTAACCACAAAACGAGTTCGCTATCACACCGCTATTGCGCGAGGGTCAATTGGAAGGGATTGGTCGCCGACTGACTATTGGGGACGATTTCAATCCAGGTCTTCCCGGGAGCGAAGGGAGCCAACTTGCCGTCAGGCAGATAAAAGCGGGTAGGGTCACCAGAACCGGCATTCTTCCAGGTTCCCACGACATAGTGATGGCCTAAGAAGAGGAGCGCCTTTCCTTGACCGTGAAGAGCAATTTGGATCCAGCCGGTATTGGCCGGGTCGGGGAGGTATTGCTCGTTGGTATATTCAATGATGACGTTGGAGGCGACTACGGGTTTTCCACTATTCATCCCCATCACTTGCTGATAGCCCGTACCAGCATCAGGGTCGTCAACCCAACGCGTCCAACCTTGATCGACGGCATTCCAGCGCCACTGTTCAACACTATTATGGGTGTTCCAGGTGAGGGTGATCGATTGATAGGCTGGAGTTCCGGCAGACTGTTTGGCAAAGGGCCACGGAGCTTTTACCGTGGGATTTCCCCAATCTTTCTGGGCAACCTGCATGTCGGTCACGATATTGGTGAAGAGGTTATGTGGAGCAGGACGGAACGACACTCGAGTGCCTAGACTATAGGCATTGGCGTCAAGGTCCAGGTTATGGATATGATCGTTGGCAATGGCGGTATACCCGGGGTCAGAGGCGCCAGCATGAATATAGGCGGCAGGCCACTGGTGGATAAGACTAACAAAATAGGGACGAGCGGATCGATCAGGTCCCGCAAGGGTCGGTGCGTCACCGTAATAGAGCAAGAGAAACCGTGGATAGTAGAAAAACTCCGTATACGCTTCATAGACGACGTCGGCAGAGGATAGCCCATATTGGGGGCGGCCGTACTCTGAGTTTTCTATCATGAGACCTACTAAGGGCCCGTGGTCAGGTTCTTTGATATCCGTGAGAGGATCGGCGCCAGGCGTGATACCGGTGCTAGCGCTCTCAATTTTCTTCGTCCGAGGCGCGGTCCCGACCGGTGTCGTGTGATGGGTTCCACATCCAGATAGGACTAAACTTAGTGCTCCGACTGCCATTAACGATGACCACGCCGACGCTTTCATGAAAAGAATTCCTCCTCAAAATGGGATCCATTGCTATACCCTACCATGGTTGCGACACACCGTCACCTAATTAGAGGACGAGTTGTCGAAGAATTTCTTGCACCACCCTAGGGGAAGGAAGCGAATACTGAGCGATGGTTGGTCGCCTGGGACCGACGATGATGGTGATGCCTGAGCTTGCTTCCCTAAAGGCATCTTCGTCAGTCAGATCGTCCCCGAGCACCACCGGAATGAGATCCGAATCACCGAGTAACATTTTAACGGCATCGCCCTTTGTCACTCCCTGGCGCGGGCGAATTTCCCAACATAATTGCGCTTGGGACAAACGCACACTCGGCCAAGGCGCCATCATGCGGCGCAATTGGGCTTCCAAGGTCGACCAATCCGCTTGGGGTAGATGCCGATAATGAAAACTATAGGTCCAGGTTTTATTCTCAAAATATGTTCCCGGCATGGCCTGCGCTAAGGCATTCAGCGGTTCCCGAAGTGCGGTGAGTGCATCCTCCGCATTAGGATCAAGCAACAGCTGACGGTATTTGCCGTCTTGTCGCCACTCAATCCCATGATTGCCGACGAGCGTCATGGGAAGCGGAATCAGACGTTCCAAGTCCTTTAGGGCACGACCGCTCACAATGGCCACTTGGTGATAGGCCCTTTCCCAGAGAGAATGAAGGGTTTCGAGAAGCGCCTGGGTGACCTCGACCTCGCCGGGTTGCGAGGCTAACTCAATAAGCGTCCCGTCGAGGTCGAAAATCCAGTATCCATGATGTTCCACAAGCAAAGGGTTAAGAATATCTTTTGGTAAGGGTCTAGGATTGGGCATAGCTACTGGCGTATTCCTCCAGAGTCTCAAGGATGGCCTCGACCCAGTCATATAGAGTGTTTTGGTGAACTTGTTCGCGCATTTGATGCATGCGTTCGGCTATTTCCTGATGCGTCATGGATAAGACCGATTCCAAGGTGGCGGCGACACCTTCCGGATCCCAAGGATTAACGATGATGGCCGATTCCAGCTCCTGTGCCGCTCCCGTGGTTTCACTCAACAGTAAAATGCCGCGGTCGTCACTGTGGGCCGAGGCAAACTCTTTGGCCACCAAATTCATTCCATCAAATAGCGAAGATACCATGGCGAAGTCCGCGGCACGGAACAGCGCCATCAGGCGTGTGCGATCAAGGGTACGACCGATAGTAGTGACAGGAGACCATTCGGAGGTGCCAAACTCGCGATTGATGCGAGCGGTAAGTTCCTGCACTTCATGGTACAAGAGGCGATAATCCTTCAAACCCGATCGGGTCGGCACCACCACTTGTAAAAAGTTGACCTTACCGTGACGTTCAGGATATCGCTGGAAAAATTCACGGATCGCCTCAAGGCGGGGAATAATTCCTTTCGTGTAGTCGGCGCGGTCAACAGAGACCCCTAAAATTTGGCTTCCCGCAGCCAGGTGACGACGAATACCGCGAGTCAATCGCTGCACTCGTGGCGTTTCCACCAATTCCTCAATGGCTTCAATGTCCACGGAGATGGGGAAGGCTTGCACTAAAATCGTGCGGCCTTGCCAGGTGATGTGATGCTTTTGTCGGTCCACGGTCACCTGTCGGAAGGTGCGCTCCACCGCCTGAAAGAAATTTTCTACATCGTCCTCGGTTTGAAAACCGAGCACATCAGCGCCCAGCAATCCGCGTAAAATCTCTTGATATTGTGGACAGAGCCGATAGACGGTGTAAACCGGCCAGGGGATGTGCCAAAAGTGGGCGATGGAGAGATCGCCACGCATTTGCCGCGCCATAGCCGGGAATAGGGCCAATTGGTAGTCGTGCGAAAAGATGAGGGCTGCCGAGGGGCTTTCCTTGGCGACGCGGCGCGCAAACTTCAAATTAACGCTTCGATAGATACTAAACGCTTGCCGGGAAAATTGGGCGCGTTCAATGAGAAGGTGACTCAGGGGCCAAATTCCTTGATTGGCATAGCGATTGTAGTAGCCCTGCACTTCTTCCTGAGTGAGGTAAATGCGATGCAGACGATAGCGAGGATTATGTCGAGGAACGGGTCGAACACCGCCGGGCGCCGTTTGTCGGTCAGCGCTACCACTTCCCCAAGCGATCCAGTCTCCTCCTAATTCGCGCAATAAGGGATCTAACGCGGACACCACGCCGCCAGCCTTTTGCACGACGCGAATGCCAGTTCGAGTCCGTTCGTCTACGTAAGGCTCGCGATTCGTTACTACGACCAAAGGTCGAGTAATGCGTGTTGTGGCCATGATGATCACTCCCTCATTTAATGGTACCAGAGGTTTTAAGTTTCGGATAGTGATTATCGGCGAAGTGAGACGCGGCCGCGGGTCATGCGGTGAATGACATAGGATAGGTCGGGAAAGCGTAGCAGGTAGAGGACGAGGACATAGATCAGGCCCGATAATAGCGCCGTGAGAATGAGGCCGACTGCCAAAGGCACCATCCCACTGAGGGTGGCGAGATGCAGTAAATGGTAGGCTTCCAACGTGGCGAGCAGCATGACACCTCCCGCCAATCCTAAGGTGATGAGAGTACGGCGAAACTGTAGATGACTATTATAGCGAGGTTGGATGGCTTTGGATGTCAAAAGAGCGGCATTGACCCAACTGGCCATGCCGGTTGCGAGCGCGAGACCATCCGCTTGCATGACCCGCACTAAAATGAGGTCACCGACGATGTTGAATACAATCGTAATAATCGAGAACCGGGCTGGTGACCGGGTGTCTTGAGTGGCGAAAAATAGTCGCTGTAGATAGAAAGAGAGGCTAAATCCCGGCAGCCCAATGGCAAAGTACAGCAATGTGCCGGCGGTCAAATCAGTGGAATGAGCGTTGAAGGCGCCATGTTGGTACAAGAGGCGTAGAATGGGGATTCTTAAAGCAATGAACCAAATGGTGATAGGCACGATCACGATTAACACCACGCGAAACCCCTGCATCGCCAAGCGGCGAAAGGTGTCCTCTTCCTGATAGCTATGGTGTCGCGACAAGCGGGTATAAATGGGGGTGGCTATTGAAGAAATGAGAAGTCCAATAGGGATTTGCACTAGCACATAGGAGTAATTAAGGGCCGCCATACTGCCAACCACCAGTTCAGAGGCCAGAATACGGTCTACAATAATTCCCACACTCCCCACCGAACTGGTGAGTAAAAAGGGGCCAGCCATGCGCACCATGCGGCGTAGCAAGGGATGGCTAAAATGCCAACGAAAGTGTAAGCGAATGCCAATCCGGCGCAATGCGGGAAGTGTGATGGCGAGTTGCGAGACCACCGCAATGGTAAATCCCACAGCCACCCCAATAATTTCCATATGAAGGTAATGGCCCAAGAGAATGATGGTGGCAATACGAATAATGTTGACCGCCACAGGGGAGAGCGCCGGGATGAAGTATTCATCGCGGGCTTGTAAAATACCGACCACCAAACCGGCAATGCCCCAAAACATGATGGTGGGAATCATAATGCGGGTCATGGTTACCGTCAGTTGGAGTTCATGGCCATGAAATCCTGGCGCCATCAAACGAATAATGAGCGGGGTGAGCAGTTCACCTCCCCCAATGAGGACAATAGAAAGGAGAAAGAGTGCCGTGAGGACTTCATTCAGGAAACGGGCAATGGACCGAGGGGAATAGTCCACGTCAGCTGCCGTCATCAGTGGAATCACCGTCACTGAAATGGCTCCGTTTACTGTGCTGAAGAGCAAGTTCGGCAAGGCCGATGCCATGAGCCATGCGTCCGTATTGGCTGAGGTCGCAAAATAGAAGGCCATCACAATTTCCCG
>NZ_JBYCKN010000064.1:0-12344 GCF_057473405.1 Sulfobacillus sp. TH-112 | reverse complement strand
TCTCCGGGAAGAAACCCGAGTTTTTCTCCCGCTTCCACTGCCGGGCGAGTCAATACAATACGTTCTACCTCATGACCTTTCAATGCAGCGACCGCTAAAGCCATTGCCAAGTAGGTCTTGCCAGTTCCCGCCGGTCCAATGCCAAACGTGAGTGTATGCTCTCGCACACGATCGATATAAATTTGCTGACCTAGCGTGCGCGGCCGCACCACACGACCGGCGGTGGTGGTATAAACGCTCTCGGTCAAGAGATGTAAAAACTGCCGTTCAACCCCTTCTCGCTCCGCTTGTACGGCAAATTCTACCACCTGCGGGTAGAGAGATTGTCCATGCGACACCCACTCAGCCAATAGATCAAGAACCTTTCGGGTACGTTCTTGCACATCACTCGAACCATGAATCGCGATTACATTGCCTCGTGCCGTCAATTTCACTTGCAAGACGCGCTCTAAAGTCTTTAAATGTTCGTCTCCGCGTCCCATCAACAGCGTTGCCGCCTGATTATCTTGGATCACCCACTGGCTAACTGGCAACGAGTGCCCCCCTCTATGATGATTTATGAACCGTCGACGGCATCAAGGCGATGTTGCGGTTCATGACCCAGGTCAATGTAATCCATAGCCCGTCTTTACCGCGTTTGACAACCACGTTTTGTCTCACCTGTTTTGCATCAGGTGGGACACGACGTTTCATTGAGGCCACAGCGCTTCTCATCCCCTCCGCCAGAGCGGCCTTGCCCTGAAGACGGATCGTCCGTGGTACTTCCTCATTATATACCATTCGAATTATGCGAATAGGTAACTTGACACCCGAAAACCGCAGTGCAGTATCTGTTGTAGACACCGCATAGTAGCGATAGGGCATTTCTGACAATGTGGGTAGCGCATATTGTTTGCCTTGGTCAAACGAAACAAAGCGTTGGATATAGTGTTTGCCTGAGGGAACCAACACACGCTCTCTAAACGGTTGAAATACGCGACTTCGATAGGTCACATCAGCGTAAACTTCACCTTCTGCGGGCGTAGTCACGCTATCCTCTGACTCGTGTGGCTGTGCAGTGGTCGACCGCGGAGGAGTCCCGGTGACCACCCCCGAAATCAAAGTTTGCCCTTTTGTGACCCGTTCTCCAACCGCAACCTCTGGTTCACCCATATAAACATAGACCGCTGTCACCGTGCCACTATCGGAGGCAACCAGCTTCGGGGCCAGGTGATTGTGAGGGCGCTCCACTAGCCGTACTACATCAATCACGACCACCATCCCTTTGACATGAATTCCAATCCAGGCATAATGTGGCAACTGTTGCAACATGTGTTGACGAATGACGGGGATGTTTAAGGCACTACGGCTCGCTCCTACACGAATGCCAGATCGTTCGGCGACGGCGATTAATTGGCGTTCTGAGCCCACCGCGAGATTGGAGGTCCCTACCTGAACGGCCCAAACATGCGACGTGGCGTACCAAATTAAGAGCAGTGAGGTGAGAAACCCGACCCCCATAAAGGGTCGACTTTTCATTTGATTCCATCTTACCGGCATCCCCCCTTGCTCGAGACTGTCCACGACGATATCGCGCTCGTCAGCTACCTTTTTGACGAAAAAGAATCCGTCTTCGGTGACGTAAGCCGTCAATTGGTCTGCGTTAACACGCTCAATCCTCCAAATACGATAGCCATGGCGAGCCACATCACTAAAGAGCCGTTCGCCGCGTCGGCCTCGTACCCGTATCTTACGCCAACCGCGTAACGCGCGTACCAATGACCCATTCATAGCTTTGACTCCTCTTTAAAGACCAAACTCCGCACTTCTCCGGTCACCAAAAGTTCATTCTTATCGATCCAGCCAATGACCAAGTGACGACCGCTAACCACCAGTCGCCCATCGGGTATCCGGATCACCACACGATGCGGTTGATACTGTTCAATCCCACGATGGTTTTCTACCCTAAACTGCAAGTGGCCAACGATTTCCACCCTCGGTACATTAATTAGCACCTCGGGTGGAATTGCCAACGCTTCTGCAAATCGTTCCATGTGACGCCCCTTAGTACTCATCGCAGCCCTCCTGTCCCATTCTGATTCATGCTATGCGCAAGCGGCTGTGGTGATGAAGTATCCTGTCGGCCTAATACGTCGCTGCCTTTACCATCAAAATGTCTCCCACGACAAGAAAAGAGTTGTAGAATATTCCCAATGCAATGACATACTAAAGCGAGGGCTTATAATGCATGGACAACCGCTCGTGCTCACCGAGGACATTGCTCCGATTAAGCGTGTGGGTTATCTTGTTCCAACAACGTACTGCTGGATGGGCTGTGCATTTTGTTCGATTTCCCAGCCACTCCCCAACGTCCCGCTATCGCTGGCACCAGATGGACTCTCTCTTGAGAAAATCCACGATGTCGACTTCAGCGCGATCGATATACTCAAAATTCGCGGAGGGCTGTCGATTAAAGAGCCCTTTGACTACTGGATTCATCTCTTGCGCGCCATCCGGTCGCGCGTGCCAGCCCCTATCTACGCCTTTTCGGCCATGGAAATTTGGCAGTTTCACGTCCGTGAACATCGCTCATTGCGAGAGTTACTGCATCTCCTCCTGTGGGCCGGTGCGGACTTTCTTGGTCCGGGAGGGTCGGAGGTGCTGTTGACCGATCCGCGCTACGCTGCCTCCTCCTATCGGCTTACCCTGGAGGAATGGCACAGTGTGATCGAGGCTGCACACGCTGTCGGTTTAAAGAGCACTCTGGCCTCGATCGTCTATGCTGATATGCCGATGGCGACGACCCGAGAGTATATCGCCAAAATTTCCGCTCAAGCGGTGGATCATATCGAGGTGAAGCCCTTTCGCTCTGAGGGGACCAACTGGAGTATACGAGAATCTCCCCACGTTATGGATCTCGGGAGGCACGTGGCACTGTTGAAAGATGCCCTTTTGCACACTCCCATTTATGTCAAAGTTTCTCCCAAAGCCAGTCACGACAGTTTGCAAATTCTCTCATCTCATGGTGCCGCCGCATTTTTGATACCCTGTTGGGAGGTAACACCGTGAGACAATCCATGATTTACATGCCTCGCCTCGATACCACCGCTATTCCCTCACCATTTCGCGAATGGGCGATCACGCGATTCATCCGGCGTTACCCGTACGGACACATTCTCACTGCCGAGCCATACTCTAGCGGCTCAGTGGAAATGACGGTGCCCCTCATGCGAACTCACTGGTATTGTCGTACGATACCGAAGCGAATTCCCAAAGCACAGGCCCCCGTCGACGCCAGCGTCGAAATATTCCTCCCCCTCGCCATCAACTCTCCGGGAATTCAGATGCTCCAGGTGGCGTCTGACTGGGTTCCAATCCGCCGTGTGGTGGTACGACGGCCCTCTGACACCATGCTCCCCCGCCTTGCCCAAAGCATTGAAACGCTATCGATGAGTTTTGACTTTCCTTTGTGGCTCGATTGGACCAGTTTCGGATGGGATGCCCTGACATACCTGTTCGCGCGGTTCCCCAATCTACAAGTCGATGCGGTCCCAGAGGGCGAATTCTGGAATCTGGTTCGCTTGTCTATCTGGTCAGGACGCCATTTGGTCCTGGGCAACATCGACACCGACCGTTGTAAGGCCTTTGACTGGCATCCCACACTGGATAATCCCATGTACACAGCGAGGGTGACTAATAGTTTGCCTGTATCGGGTCGTTCCCAGTAGTATAGAATTATTAGATGTTTGAGCAGAGGAAGGACTGTGACAGCATGGCAGAATTAAGCACCTTGGTGCTATCCTACGAGGACGTACGACGCCAAACAGCACGCGGTGCCCGTGTCATTGATATCCGCACGCCTCAAGAATATGTCTATCTTCACTTAGTCGGCTCTCTTCCCCTGGCAGCACCTCGGTTCGGATTCTCATTATTATCGCGTCAAGAAATCCACGACCATGACCGGGTGATTATTGTAGCAGCGTCTCCGGTATTAGGACACGTGGCGTCTCAAGAGATGGATGCCGCCGGTATCGAGGTCATTGGCATCTTTGCCAGCCTCCCTCGAACTTGGGAGTCACACGGCCTCCCAGTACAATTAGGAGAATTAGTACACCCTGAAAACCTCACCACGTATCTTCAGGAAAACCCCTCTACCTCCATGGTGGATGTGCGCGAGTCGGGAGAGATTGCGCGATTCCCGTTTCCCGAAGCCACCCATCATATCCCATTTTCAGTATGGCCAGCGGGCAGCCACCAATTGGATCCCAGCTATCCGATTATTTTTTTGTCAGGACAAGACCAGCGTGCCATTCTTTGTGCCCGTGACACCATGGTCAAAGGGGTGCAACGCACGGGTTATGTGGTTGGCGGTTATGTTGGATTGCATCATCCGCGAGAGTACGACCCTAAAGCGGCGGCACGGACCACCGCCCACCATGGAGTTTTTATCTGAAACTTCGGTCCTAATATACCTGTTTGTACATTAAACCACGTCCCTTGGCTAAACCCATCCAGAATTACCACGTTGGGAGTCCCCTTCCCGATCACGACTGGCGTAGTGAGGAGCGGTTCTTTCCACGGCACGATATGACGAAACCTGAACTGCCGGTTGGTAAATGGAATCAGTCCCTTCACCGATAGTCCCCATAGGGGTACAGTATTCATCACGCTGATGGCCGCTTCATACACAGAGCGAAATCGATGAAGATGCCCGGTATAATAACCGAATTCGTTATCCCCTCGGGAGAATGGTATCACAGGGGTATTGCCATGAAATCCCACGGTACCCTGAGGAACTAGCGCAGGAGTTGCCACGCTCTCATGGCCCCCAGACACTTCCTTCAGCGTGGCCCGATGCGGATCAGAGCTCAACACCCAGATGCTATGATGTGGTCCGCTCTCTAAGGTGGTAATTCCCTCGGGAAGGTGAGAATCCAGGGAGCGCCAAGTATTTCCCCGACGTCGCACGATCACAATACGACTTTGCGTGACATTTTCCTGAACTCCATAGAGTGCGTTATCCAACCATCGAACGGATAGCATGTCATCTCCCGATTCTATGGTAATTCTCTTGTTTACCCGGCCAGCTTGTATCCCCACCACCTGACGTCCAAGAGTCACCCAGACTTCACCGTCGGCTCCGGTGGTAGCAACCTGAGTCTCTTGCACCAGGCCTAACGTCCCGAGTCGCAAAGGATTCCCCAAGGGCTGTCCACGCGCTGTGAATTCTCGTCCATAGAGAATTTCGGGTTCACTCGTGGCCCGGGCATAGAAAATCCATAATGTGCGCGGGACCACCGACGCTTCGACATGTTCTCGTCCCAATCCCAGACCAATCGCCATAATAAGACATCCACAAATAAAAAAAAGGGCCTCATGGCCCTTTCTCCTCTTCATAACACCAGCTTCTGCAATGCCACTTTCACTTTCTCTGACACCGCTTTGCCGTCTGCTCGACCTCGCGTCCGGGGAGTGATCCACGCCATCACTCGTCCCATATCTCGCGGGCCTGTCGCACCTGATGACTCAATTGCCTCGGCCACCAAAGCGTCAATTTCATCCTCGGTGAGCGGTTGTGGCAAATATGTTTCTAAAATTGTCAACTCAGCCTCCACTTTTTCCACTAAGTCAGGCCGATTGCCGCGTTCAAACTCCGAGCGGGATTCCTGACGTTCCTTCACTTCTTTTACAATCACTTGAAGAACCCCATCATCATCCAACGTGGTGCGTTCGCCCCGTGTTTCTGCCTGCAATATGGCAGCCTTTATAGAACGAATAACAGACATGCGGGCAACATCTTTGGCCCGCATGGCGTTTTTGAGGTCTTCATTCAGTTGTTCTCTTAGAGACATACTTGGCGTACCTCATTTGGTTTTCTTTTTGCGAGCCGCCTCGGATTTCTTCTTCCGGCGCACGCTGGGCTTTTCGTAGTGCTCATGACGTCTTGCTTCAGACAAAACGCCGGCCTTCTGAATTTGACGCTTAAAGCGGCGCAGAGCACTCTCGAGGCTCTCGTTCTTGCCCACCTTAACCTCTGACATTGATCTCCCTCCCCTCCACCCACTCGGGTTGGGGTCTATTCAGTTTATTATACGGGTTCGGTGGAAACAGTGTCAAACCTAGATCGTCCTACCAAGGACGGTACAAATGTCCATATTTGGTTAAACACTCCTTACACAGAGTGCTCTCTAAAAACCCAGCGGTCAGCGACGAGGTCTCTCGTTTTACGACAGGTTTATGACAAATATCACAAAATTTGAGTTCGATTACTTTACCCAATTGCCTCGACCTCCCTGACGGTAGGATGACCGAGGGGGAGATCGACGAACCTAGCAGTGTTGACCAAATGTGGCAATCTGTTATTGCAATAACAGCACCGTGGCAAATGCTCCCGCATTTTCCGCCCGATAAATACGCGGTCCGAGAGACATGGCATGAGCTCCCATGGTATAGAGCCGATCATATTCACTCCGCGTCATGCCCCCTTCGGGGCCAGCGACCAAAAAGACTGAAAAAGCATTCTCTGCCAGCCATTGCTGCATCTCAGGCGCCTCGGGATCCAGTGCATATACTGCTGATGGAGACGGTAAGGTTAACGCGGACAACCATTGTGGCTCAGCGACATCGGGCACAAATGGCTGCCGGCTTTGCTCGCTGGCCTCTTTGGCAATATGCCTCCAACGCTCCAGTTTCTTTGGCGACACATCCCGGACAATGGTCCGTTCACTGATCACAGGAATGAAGTGTCTCACTCCGGCTTCGGTCGCTCGTTCCACAACGTCTGAAAAATGATCACCTTTCAAGATTGCCTGACAAAGAGTGATCTCTCGTTTGGGTCGCGAGATCGCGGTCTTGAGATCCTGACACTGTAGACGCTCATTGGCCACGATCACGGCGAGCCAAACCTCCCCACTCGGGGTCAGCACCTCTACGTCATCTCCGACCCGTCGTCGCATGACATGCGTTAAGTAGTGCCAATCCTGCTGGTTAAGAGGTAGCATGTCCCCTGGCTTCACACAAACATCAAGTGCAATCCGAACCATTTTTCACCACCGCCAAGAGCCACCCTTCTTCTTGTTCAACACTCACTAGTTGCCATCTTGCCGCGGCGATGAGACGTCGAATATCTTGCTCTCGTTCCGGCAACACGCCAGAAAGCAATAAAATCGCCTCATGAGCCACATAACGTTGAATTCGCTCCCATTCACTATCAATAATTTCCCATATGAGATTTAAGCACAATACATCAAAGGGGGTTTCGGGCACATCTTCCAGGGTTCCTTCCACAATAGCAATACGCGGTTCTTGGTTCCCTAACACGTTTTGTTCGAGAGCCTCCCGGGCCATGACATCCGGTTCTACGGCCACGACCTCTTTGGCACCACGACGGGCGGCGATGAGGCTCAATATGCCCGACCCCGCTCCTAAATCGAGCACCCTCTTCCCCTGAAGAGGGCCCAAATTAATGAGCGCATTGACACACATTCTCGTCGTGGCGTGCGTTCCGGTTCCAAACGCCATTCCTGGATCGAGCCAAATGGTGTGGTGAGCATCGACGGGAGAGGGCGAAACCCATGACGGCACCACGACATAGTCGGAAGAAAACCATTGAGGCACATAATACGCTTTCCAAGCATTGGCCCAGTCCTGGCTATGGATACGGCGAACGTCGACGGGCCAACTGCGTTGGCGACAATACTCATCCACCTCTTTGCCGATGTCCGCATACTGCTGTTCGCTCACATAGATCCGAACATACGGCACCCCCGACTCCAACGGGATATCGGTAAAAGGGGCCTCAGAGGGGAGACCATCATCGTATTCAAGGCCGACAACCGGAAAACGGTAAGCAAAGTCCATCGCCTCACCCAGATCTTCTTGCGTAGGCGTCCAGGTCACAACAACATACCACGGGTCCACCCCTTCATTACCTGCCCAGGGCATCTTTGACCTTACGTAATATCCCTTTATCCTCCGGCAAGACCTCTTCTCCACGCACTTCGGCCCACATCCGTAAAATTTCACGTTCCTTGACATTAAGATGTTTTGGCACTTGGACCACCACACGCACATTGAGACTACCTTTAATACTTGACGATCCTAGCCGCGGCAATCCCGATCGAGCAATGCGAAACACGGTATCGGTATCTGTCCCTGCCGGGATATGCACCGTCTCCCGCATGCCGGCTAACCCCTCGACCTCAATTTCAGCACCTATCGTGGCCTGAGCAAACCCAATGGGCTGGTCAATCCACAAGTCGTCACCGTCGCGCCTTACACGCTCATCAGCCGCAACATGGATAAATACAATCAGATCTCCGGGCCCACCGCCGCGCCGCCCCGCCGCGCCTTCCCCTTGAACCCGAAGGCGAGTCGAGTCGTCAACACCGGCAGGTACTTTCACCGTTAACCGTTTTTCCGCCCGCACGACACCGTGCCCGGCACAGGTCTTACATGGATTAGGAATGAGGCGACCGGTACCTCGGCATCGATTACAAGCTTCAATACGGCGTATTCGCCCCAAAAAGCTATCCGAAATGCGCTCGACCTCGCCACGTCCACGACAATCGGGACAGGTTTCAATTCGAGTTCCCGGCTCTGCCTGGTTTCCATGGCATCGCGAACAGGTTTCTTCCCGCAACACCTTAATCTCTTTGTCCACACCGGACATGACATTCTCTAAGGTCACCGTCAGATCATAACGCAGGTCTGGACCACGTTCCGGTCCATTACGTCGATTTGCCCCTTGCCCTTGCCCTCCAAAAAACATGTCAAAGATATCCCCGAAACCACCGCCACCGAATCCTCCGAATCCGGCTCCTCCCGCGAACCCGGGATCATTGGCGGAATCACCAAACTGATCGTAGCGTGCTCGCTTCTCGGGATTGGACAACGTCTGATACGCTTCGTTCAGTTCCTTAAATCGCTCTTCCGCCTCCGCATTACCGGGATTAGCATCCGGATGGTATTGAGCCGCCAATTTACGAAAGGCCCGCTTAATCTCTTCGGGTGAAGCGCCTTGACTGACGCCCAGTACTTCATAGTAATCCCGTTTCGGCATGCCTCTTCTCCCTCCTAACTCTGCTCTGCCGACGGTTCCCCATTCGACACTTGGACCATACTGGCTCGCAGGACCCGGTTATTCCACATAAAACCGCGCTGCAATTCCTGGACAATGGTGCCCTCCGGTTCCGCACTCTCGACTCTTTGAACGGCCTCGTGGAATCTCGGATCAAAGAGTTGTCCCAGCGCCTCAATCGGCGTGACGCCCAAGCGCTGCAGGGCATCGATAAATCCCTTCTGGGTCATCTCCAGACCCACACGCCAGGCCTTGGCGTCACCTTCATGTGGCATAAACTGCAGTGCCCGCTCTAAGTTATCATAGACCGGCAAAAGGTCCCCCAGCAGTTGCTCCGCGACCCGTCCTTGGATGTCTTCGCGATCGCGGTCCATACGCCGGCGAAAATTATCAAAGTCTGCCTGCAAACGAATTAACTGATCATATCGAGACCGCGCTAAGTCTTCCCAGTCTACGTCGGACTCTTTGTCGACAGCTTCTGAACCTGTCTCGTTCGTTTCTTCCTCCAAAACCGTGTCGTCCTCAGGTACATATTGTTCCTTTTCTTCTTCGCGCATGCCGTTATCCCCCCGCCAGATTACCCTTGTAATACCCGTGTCAGTTCCTCCGACACGGCTTCCACGACACTCATCACCCGACCATATTGCATCCGTCGAGGACCTAGAACCATTAGGTGCCCAACCACGCTCGAGCCAACCCGATAGGTGGCCGAAACAACACTGCAATCTTGAATATCGACCAAAGCCGATTCTCGACCAATCACCACCTGAACGCCTTCGTGTACGCGCCGGTTCACTAACTCGATAGCGGTTTCACGCTCAAGAAATCCTAGCACCCGCCGCACTTTTTCTACATCATGAAACTCGGGATAATTGAGGATGTTAAGCGGGCCCGCCAAACTCACCTTGTCGTCATCCCCATCACGCCCCATCACCCATTTCAATGCCAGATCCCACAGTCCCGGATACCGCTTACTATCTCCTTTCAGCGGATCCAAAATGCGAGCCTTGAGATCCTCGATGGCAACTCCCCGAAACTGATCAGTGAATTCCTCGGCCAACTGCGAAAGTTGCTGAATATCGAGCTCCTCTGGAACCGAAAAGGTTTGATTTTGGACCATTTCGGTATTGGTTCTCAACACCATTAACACCGTATGATGCCCCAGCGAGACAAAGCTCAAGTCACGCAACCAGGCTTCATCTGCGGGGGGTGCCACCACCAATGATGGGTACTGTGTCAACTCTGATACCAGTCGGGCGGTTTGGTGAATAAACCAGTGCAATTCTCGCACCCGTACCGCGTAATGATGGCGAATCAGATCGCGTTCTCCCTCCTCTAACGGAGACAGCTTCATGATTTCATCCACATAATATCGATATCCCTTATCAGAGGGAACCCGCCCCGCCGAGGTATGAGGTTGTTCAAGAAATCCCAGTTCCTCAAGATCAGCCATTTCGTTACGGATGGTGGCTGGGCTAACACCAAGAGAATACTTGCGAGCCAAGGTTCTTGAACCCACCGGCTCTGCGGTAGCGATATAATCATCAATGAGTGCTTCGAGCACCCGCCTTTTTCGGCCATCCATAGCAACACCTCCCGACCCAACATTTAGCACTCTCAGTATTGGAGTGCTAAACAGCTCTCCAAAAACGATAGCACCCACGCGATTTAGCTGTCAAGAATCCGCTCACTCATTTCCCTCTCTCACTTCCCTCTCTCACTTCCTCAATAGGAGCATCGACTAGCGCTCGAGCCACCACATTGGCCACATCCCGGCCGCGGTCGGTGAGAAAGATCCGCTCACCATCATCGACGATTAATTGACGCTGTTTAAGGTCTCTTAGAGTGCTGAAAAAGACCGTTCTTAGGTCGGCCTCAAATCGGGCTGTAAATCGCTCCCGAGACACTCCCTCTCGTTGGCGAAGCCCCAGCCAGAGAAATTCCCGCATCTCATCAGCGGAAGTAAGCATTTCGTGGTCGTCTTCGGGATCGATGTGCTGTTCGACCAAATCCATATATCGTCTTACCCCGCGCACATTCCACCACCGTCGCAACGGAGCATAGGCATGAGCTCCTGATCCAAGAGCCACGTACGGTTCAAGTCGCCAATAGAGGCGATTATGTCGCGACTCATAGCCCGGGCGAGCATAGTTCGAAATTTCATAAGAATATAATCCCTGACCGGCCAATTGTTGTTCCGCCCAGTCCGCCATTTCTGCCACGATCTCACTATCTGGCAGCACCTTTTCTCCTCGTTCCACTTGTGTTTTCAGGGGGGTTCCGGGCTCCACCATCAATGCATAAAGTGAAAGATGTTCTGGCCTCATGGCTAAAAGTCCCTCGATCGTCTCATGCCATTCACCCAGTGTTTGCTCGGGTAATCCATAAATGGCATCAAGACTAATATTAGAAAACCCGGAGGCACGCGCCATTTTCACCGTCTCAGCAATGGCCGTGACATCATGAATGCGATTTAAGTTTATCAAATGGTAATTTTGCAACGCTTGAGCGCCAATCGAGAGACGATTCACCCCCCCTTCACGCAGACGGTCCAGTTTTTGGGGCGTAACCGTACCGGGATTGGTTTCAACGGTCACTTCAACTCCAGCTACATCACCTACGCGGACCTTGATGGCATCAATAATGCGTACTAACAGATCGGCGTCAATCAAGGACGGCGTACCCCCGCCAAAGAACAACGAAACCAGCGTCCCCTTTGGCAGAGACTCCATCGCCCACTCCGCCATCAGTGCCTCCACATATCGCCTATGGTCATCGACGCTCATTCCAGTCACGGTGTTAAAGTCACAGTAGGTACAGCGCGCAGCGCAAAACGGGATGTGGACATAAATCCCCCAGGGCAATGATGCGTGGTTCATTCGTCCCCGACACGCAAGATGGCCATAAATGCTTCTTGGGGAATCTCCACATTCCCCACCGATTTCATACGGCGCTTGCCCTCTTTTTGTTTTTCCAATAGTTTACGCTTACGGGTAATGTCTCCTCCGTAACATTTCGCTAGCACATCCTTACGCATCGCCTTCACGGTTTCTCGCGCAATCACCCGTGCCCCGATAGACGCCTGAATCGGCACCTCGAACAGTTGGCGAGGGATCAGTTCCCGGAGCTTTTCTGCCAACAACCGTCCTTTGGCATAGGCGCGGTCGCGATGCACGATGGTTGATAGTGCATCCACCACTTCGCCATTGAGCAAAATATCCATCCTCACTAAATCCGCCTGCTGCATCCCTGCCAACTGGTAATCTAACGAAGCATAGCCTCGAGT
>NZ_JBYCKN010000063.1:0-10602 GCF_057473405.1 Sulfobacillus sp. TH-112 | reverse complement strand
GACGGACACGTGCTGCTATCTTATGTCGACCAGGCAATGGAGTTACTCGCGGCCGGTGAGAGACACGTGGCAGATTTGAAGCGGCTTAATCGCGGTGATGTTCGGATAGGTGCCAGTGACACCTTGTGTCGGCATTATCTTTTGCCAGTTTTAGAGGAATTTAATCGCGAATATCCTCACATACAACTGCACGTGACCAATCGAACGTCACGAGAAACCGTCGAGTTATTGGGAAGAGGACGGATTGACTTTGGAGTGGTTAATCTACCGGTTCCTATGACCGACCGGCTTACCGTCTATCAAGGCCCGTTACTGCGGGATTGCTTCGTCGTTGGTGAGCGTTATCGCGACTGGAGTCGCCACCGGAGGACCCTTGAGGAACTGACAGCGATGCCTTTACTGCTGCTAGAAAAAGGGAGTGTCACCCGCTCGCAAATAGATCAGTTTTTTTTGGCGCAGGGGTTAACCTTGACTCCGGAAATTGAACTAGGAAGCATTGATCTGCTGATCGAATTTGCGCGGATTGGATTAGGCGTTGCGGCGGTGGCCCGAAATTTTGTTGAAGACGAGATTGCATCGGAACGGCTCTTCGAAGTCCGAACCGATCCCGAGCCTTCACAACGGGCCATAGGGCTGGTGACGTCTAATACCGTACCACTCTCCCATGCGGCCGAAATTCTCTTGGAGCGATTACGGCATTTAGAATAGATTGGGGGCCGGATTAAAGCCTCGCGGGAATTATGGCGAAGGAGTACTACATGATATGATAGTTTAAATGGAATTGTCTGGAGGTAACGGTAGTGGATAATGGGGCGGACTTTCGGGATGTATTGGTGGGCGATATGTTTAGTGAAGTGAAACCCACTCGGGGTTTTGAGGAGATTGCCTTTCAAATTCAATCGGCGGTGTATTCGGGTAAACTCAAAATTGGCGACCGACTGCCGAACGAGCGAGAACTGGGTCAGGTATTTGGGGTGAGCCGCGCCACCTTGCGGGAAGCTTTTCGTTTATTGGAGGCGGTCGGAGTCCTTGAGGTACGCCGCGGTACGCGCGGGGGAGCTTTTATTATCGAGCCCCAGCCGGAGAGAGCCGGGATGTTGCTGGGGTCTTTCATCCATTTCCGGGATGCTACCTCAGCCGACCTTACCGAATTTCGTGAGACCTTTGAGGCGGAAACCGCTTATTGGGCGGCCAAAAGAGCGACCAAGGACGAATGCGAGCGGCTCGAAAAACTGGTCTCCGCGTTGGAAGCGCTTCCTGATACCGGGTCGTGGGATCGTTTTGTCGATTTGGATTTGCAGTTTCATTTGGCGGTGGCGGAGGCTTCCAAAAATCAAATTCGGGTAGCGATTATGCTGGGGATCCATGAGGTGTTTAGAAAAAGTTCCCTTGCTATTGCCACACTCGATGGCCCACAGTGGCGTAATCAGCAGGTCCAAGAAGTTCGAGCGCTCTTGCAAGCTATCGAGGAGCAACGTGCTGGCGATGCACGCCAACTGATGCGCCAACATGTGCTATCGAATGTCACTAAGCCTCGCGAATAATCAAGCTATTGCATTTTGCGAAAAAGCGGACTATGGTTTTCTAAATGGTCAAACCATTTATCCGTTACGAGGTGGGAGAAGATGCAGGAGCGTTTGATGCCGGAGGACTTTTCCTGGATTCGAGAACCAGAGTTGCCGAGAGTTAATGCGTTAGGCAATGCTGTGCTCTATAGTGTGCAATATTTTGATGATGACGGGACAAGACGCCGTCAAATTGTTCTTGCAGATCTTAATGGCCACAAAGTGACCTTGGCTTTGGATAGCGATCCTCACCATCCGACGTGGTCATCCGATTGCGACGTGTTTGCCTATGCCACGTCGCCCGACGCGAACGGGTACTCGACTGTGCACGTGCTAAGATTAGATTTGTCCTCTGACGAGTGCTACCTGGTGGCAGGTGACGTGGATACCATCGAGTTTTCGCCGGATGGGAGCTCTTTAGTGGTAGGCTTTTTAGAGGCGGACCCGCATGTTGCGGGTCCGCGTGTAATGACGCACTTGCGATACCACTATAATGGTCGGGGATTTATCGGAGATAGAAAATGGCAAGTGTCGATCATTGACCGGAAAAGTGGAGAGATTACGCGAATCAGCGATCCAAACTTCCATCATTTTAGTCCTACGTGGTCTCCTGACGGGACGACCTTGGCGCTCGTCACCACGCGTCGTTCGGATTGGGATTTGGAATGGGTTTGGGATGTCTATACGGTTCACGTGCGATCACATCGGTGGACGTGCGTGACGCGCTTTGACGGGGTGTCGCTCTATCCCACCTGGGCTCCCACAGGGGACCGGATCGCGTTCTTACATAACCATTCGGGGACGACTGGCAGTACCCATGATTATCATGTGTGCGAAGCCAGTCGAGATGATGGGGAGTACCACGTGTCTTGTTTGAGTCACGAGCTGGATCGCGGTGCGGCCTTAGTGCACGAGCCTCCAGAGCCGTTAGGTGGGCGCCCCATCTATGACTCTTCGGGAGAGACGCTCTATTGGGTGGTCAACGATCGAGGAGTGTATGTGACGCTTGCGATGTCCCATGAGGGAGAATCTCATGTTGTGCAAAGGCATCGCGGATGGCCGTCGCCCTCGCCCGATGGATTGGTCTGGGCTCAGCTGGTCTTTGGCACCGACGGGCCACCCGACGTTAGCTTATGGCATGTGGCGCGGGCGACAGAATTGATGCGCTGGGATGAGAACCCTCTTATGCAGCAAAAAGCGCTGTGTCGAGAGCCCAGTGTATTTCACTTTTGGTCGGATGGGCATGAAGTCGATGCTTGGTTGTGGAACGTCGCACCCATTTCTGAAGCCGCTCCCGTATTAGTTCACTTTCACGGAGGGCCGCATGGAAGTTTTGGACCGTACTTTTCCATGACCCAACAAATCTTGGCATCGAACGGCTATTGTGTGGCGGCGCTCAATTATCGTGGTAGTGCGGGGTTTGGGCAAGAATTTGCCGACCTGGTTCATGGGAATTGGGGGCCACAAGAGGGCGAAGACGCGGTTCGGCTCATTGAGGCGCTCGCGAAGGAGCGTGGCATCGACCCGTCTCAGATAGGGGTGTTTGGTCCGAGCTATGGGGGCTTCATGACCCAGTGGATGATTACCCATTATCCTGAAAAGATACGCCGTGCCGTCGCCATATCGACCGTGTCTCATTTGATGACCTCCGCCTATGGCATTGACCACTGGGAATCTTTAGCCAGTGACCAGGGAGGTGGACCGGAAGAACGTCCCGACTACTATCGGGAGCATTCGCCTGTCTTGGCGGCGTCGCACATCCAAACCCCTTTGTTGCTGCTTCATGGAGAGGACGACATGACCTGCCCGCTCATCGAAGCGGAAATGATGTTTGTGGCATTGCGATGGCAGAAAAAACCGGTCGAATGGGTTCGCTATCAGGGCGAATCGCATAGCTTTCACCGGACCGGTCGCTTGGATACTTTGGTTGATGTGCATCAGCGTTTGTTGGCCTGGTTTCAGTGCTGACATGTCTCCCCTTAAGGAATATCTTCCATGGGAGAAAAATTTATTGTCGTGAGGAGTGGGAAGCGAGATGAGAGAAGCTCTACGCCGTTTTCAAGAGGTATTACGCCATAGTGAACTTGACGCCGTGATTATTGCCGCACCTGAAGAGCTAAGTTCTACCAATCTTCGCTACTTAAGTGGATTCACCGGTTCCTCTGCCTACCTTTTCATTACGGAGACGCGTGCCTATATCATTACCGATTTTCGTTATTGGGATCAGGCGACCCACGAGTGTCCTGATTATGAGGTGATGCGGTCCATCAAACCGCTTACTGACACCTTGAAAGAACTCGCGTTAAGTGAGCATGTGACGCATATGGCCTTTGAATCCGAAAAAGTGCCCTATGACATGTGGAAGCTATGGGAGGGATCCGTTCCGGTGGTCTGGCACCCATTGCAACGGCAGGTCGAAACCTTGCGCTTGGTCAAGGGTCCAGAAGAAATCGCGGCCATCCGCGAGGCCGCCAGGATTGCTGGGGAGTCCTTGATGGAAGTTCTTCCTGATGCTCCAGGACAGACAGAAATTCAACTTGCGCTAAATCTCGAACTGGAGATGCGACGTCGCGGAGCGGAATCCCTAGGGTTTGCGACCATCGTCGGATCGGGGGAGCGCGGGGCCCTGCCGCATGCCCATCCAACCGACAAAGTGATTCAAACGGGAGAGTTAGTGACGATTGATTTTGGTGGTCAGGTCAATGGCTACAAATCCGATGAGACCATTACCGTAGCCGTCGGCCAGGTGTCGGAGGAATTGCGACACATTTGGGAAATTGTTGCTGAAGCGCAAAAGAGAGGCATTGAGACGGTGAAGCCGGGTGCCACGAGTCGCGAAGTCGATACCGCCGTTCGCTCCTATATCACCGAGCAAGGCTATGGCAAGCAGTTTGGTCATGGTACTGGGCATGGAGTTGGGCTAGACATCCATGAAGATCCGTTTGCTTCGCAGTCCCCGAAGCAGGAACAGGTGCTGGAGCCAGGCATGACCATTACTGTGGAGCCAGGCATCTATATTGCGGGGTTAGGTGGCGCGAGACTAGAAGATACCTTAGTGGTGACGGAGAGCGGATGCGAACGGCTCACGATTGTGCCCAAGCACTTTCAAATCTTGGGGTAGGGCGAATTGGAGCATGGAACTGGAGATCGAGGATAATTTACGTCGTAGTACGTTCTGTCTCGTGGGAGGATTATAATGACAGGTGTCTCCTGATCGCGCTTCGGGCTTAGACCCTGTGCATCGCGTCAGGAGGCCTTCTTCAAGGGGGGCGGCGGTCTGGCTCCCCCCTCCCCTCGGCTTGTGTGGTTGGCAATGTGGCTACAAAAATCCACAATCCTCTCTTGTTGTTCGCGATAGGCAGTGTTAGAATCTTAGAAATGGTCATACCATTTAACAAATGGAGAATGACAACGAAAGGGGTCGTACAGTGATGGTGCGTTTTGGAGGCGTCTATGTCGCTATTATTACGCCGTTTGGCGAAGATTTTGAAATAGACTTAGATAAGTTGCGTGAGCATACCTCGTGGTTAATTGATTCGGGTGTGGGAGGCATTGTGGCCACGGGGTCCTGCGGGGAATATGCGTCGCTTGAGAGTATCGAGCGTGAGCAGGTCATCCGCGCTTTGGCGGATGAATGTCAGGGTCGGGTGCCGTTGGTGGTAGGTGTGGCGGCCCCTTCGTCGCGCGCGGTCGCCCATTGGGCAGAACTAGCGCGCGAGGTGAAGGCGTCTGGTCTCATGGCACTCCCTCCGGTTTTGTATAAACCTACTTGGGGTGAAGTGAGAGCCCATTATGCCATGTTAAACGAGTTTGAACTGCCGATTATTGTCTACAATAATCCCCATGATACAGCAGTGGATATTACCCCGGAGCTCTTAGCGGAACTTACGCGCGAATACCGCCATGTAGTAGCGGTCAAAGAGTTTTCTGGAGACGTACGCAGGATCTCTGCGATAAGGGAACTCACCGATATTGAAATTGTGGCGGGAACTGACGACCTTTTGGTCGAGAGTATTCTCGCAGGCGCGACGGGATGGATTGCCGGGATGGCGAACATCGTGCCACGCGAATCTGTAAAATTGTATGACCTAGCAATGAATGGTCAAATGGATGAGGCGTGGGCCTTGTATCACAAATTGCTACCATTATTGCGGTACGATTCGACAGCACGTCTAGTACAGACGATCAAATATGGATTAAATTCGATCGGGCGCGGGATTGGACCCACCCGTCCTCCGCGTCTCGAGCTTGATGCCAAGGATGCGGCGGTGATCCGGCAGGTTGTCGAAAGTCTCTGATGTCTCGTGACCGGTGATGGGAGGGCGTAAGGTGAACCATAAGCTCCGAGTGATTGTTATAGGGGCGGGAGTGATCGGAGCGGCAACCGCCTATTACCTGTCAGGAGATGAGGTGACGCTGACCCTCGTTGATGCCGGGGATATTGGTGGAGGGACATCGTCTCGTTGTGATGGCAATGTTCTGGCCATCGATAAGGATCCGGGATTTGACAGTCAAATGGCACTGAAGAGCCAAGAGCTATTGCATCAATTAGCGGAGAGACTAGGGTTTTTCGAATACCGACGGCCTGGAAGTTATTTAGTGTGTGACAATGATGAAGAGGTAGAAATGGCCCGAGAATGGGTCTCTCAACAAAGAGCCCACGGCTTACCCTTTGTATTCTTAGACCAAAACGAAATTCATCAGCATCTCCCCGATATTGCTGGCGATGTTCCGGGCGGCCTCTTTTGCGGATCAGATTCGACCTTGAACCCGCTTCTCTATACCCAGCAGTTGGTGAAACATGCGCGAGATGCGGGAGCGGTGGTTCGCCCGCACCAGCCAGTAGCGGAAGTGATGGTGCAATCAGGAAGGGTGTGTGGCGTCCGCTTTCGTTCGGGAGAAGAGCTCTTGGCCGATCGGGTGGTGGTAACAGCGGGGGTGTTTACTCCGCAATTACTACAACCGCTAGGCATTCACGTGCCCATTCGACCCCGCAAGGGACAACTTTTAGTGTCCGCCAAGGGGCCTTTTTTTGGTGATGCGAAAGTGATGGAGTTTGGCTATTTAATGAGTAAATTTGGCAGGCAGCGAATTGCGCCGTCTGATGCCATCGAATACGGGGTTGCGCTGGTCTACGAACCGACTCTCAGTCATAATTTCCTGCTGGGCTCCAGCCGTCAGTTTGTCGGATTCGATACTGAGCCAGATATTGAGGTCTCTAAAGCGATCGCGCGGCGTGCGCTACGGTTTTATCCTGGGATGAAGAGCGCTACGTTGATGCGTTCGTATGCGGGACTACGCCCATGGACACCCGATCATTTTCCCGTTGTCTCTTTTGTAGAAGATGTACCGGGTCTCTTCATCGCGGCGGGTCACGAGGGCGACGGCATTGGCCTTGCCGCTGTTACAGGACACTTAGTAGCAGACATGCTTCTCGGGCGTGTCCCGATTATCGATCCGGGGATGTTAACATGGAATCGACAGTCATTGCAGGAGGTCTCGGTGCCATGAAACGAGAGGGGGAGGTCGTGTGAGTGAGGAGAAGTTCGATGATTCCCGAGTTGTCTGTCGATGCGAAGGGCTCACCTGGGGCAGCATTCAAGAAGCGATGGCGGACTTTCATCCCACGTCTCTGCGACAATTAAAGCTGTTGACGCGGTGGGGGATGGGACTCTGTCAAGGCCGTATCTGCCGTCCATTGATGGCGATAACCGAGTTCAGCGAATCGACGTCCACCGACCTACAACTGGCAGCGCGCCCTCCGCATAAGCCGTTAGCCATGGCAGCCTTTATTGGCGTGCCAGAGGATAGAACCCATGAATAACGGTCGTGTCAGGACAAAAGGTGTCGAGGACAAACCCGTGGTGTCCTTCATTTTTGAGGGCCAGTCGGTTGACGGGCTTTTAGGGGAACCGGTGGCGATGAGCTTATGGGCGCTCGGCTATCGCAGTTTTGGATGGAATGAGGAAACCGGCAAGCCGCGCTCCCTCTATTGCGGCATTGGACATTGCTTTGAATGCCGGATGACAATTAACGGTCAGCGCGATGTGCGCAGTTGCCTGTCAGTGGTCCGAGAAGGGATTACTGTTGAACGTCAGTTGCCGCCTCCACCCTTAGATCCGCGCGATGGGATGAGTAAGCTATGATGCCTAAAGCGGTGGACGTACTTATTATTGGCGCTGGTCCGGCGGGACTTGCCGCCTCGTTAGAGTTAAATCGGCGGTCCGTGAGGACCGTGATAGTGGATGAGTATCCGACTCCTGGGGGGAGACTGCTCGGGCAGCTCTATGAAGTGCATGGACGTGGGTGGAATGGCCGCCAGGTGGCGGAACAATTCATGCACGACATTGACGAATTGGGACAAGCCGAGTGGTTGATGGGCACTTCGGTGGTGGGAATACAGAAAGCCGATCAACATTTTCGTGTGACGCTTACCTCAGGTGTCATGATTGCTAAGGTGGTATTGGTCGCGACGGGTGCCACGGAAGTTCCGCTCATGGTAGCGGATTGGACACTCCCTGGGGTGATGAGCGTGGGTGCGGCTCAGGTAATGGCCAATGTGCACGGGGTTAAGCCAGGTGAAAGAGGCATTATCATCGGGGGCGGTCCCTTGGCGTTCACGGTCGCTCAAGAACTCCAATGGCTTGGCATTCCGGTGTCTGCCATTGTCATGGCTCCCGCACCTCCGAATCAGGGACTCAAGGACAGTCTGGACGAGCAATGGCAGTCTTTGACGTCATTGCTTCACTTGGCGCCAGCGTGGCTCAGGGCAGCGAAGTTTTTGCTCAGAGACGAGCGAAGCCGGGCTCACATTATGGCGAGGGCTCCTCGTCGTGGCATAGCGGTGTCCGGAACGCGCCTTTATCCCCATGTCGTGGCGACGGCTATTCACGGTACAGACCAAGTCGAGTCCGTCGCGGTTCGACGGATTGGGTCTCGGGGCACCTGGGTGGGACCTGAAGAGCACATCAAAGTGGACTTTGTTGCCATTTCTGGAGGACTTCGCCCGATCCCTGACCTATTTCAGGCGGCAGGTGCCGCCATACAGTATAGCCGGGGAGGATTATTTGATATACCCCTTTTCGGACCGTTTGGAGAGACGACCGTGCCTGGGCTTTATGCTGCCGGGAATGCGCTGGGAATCGAAGGAGCGTTAGTTGCCCTGGCTCAAGGACGCGCTGCGGCCCATGGAATGTACCATTTTCTGCGCGGGATCCACGGGCCGAGTGCAGACGATGAGGCGCAGGCTTTAACGGCGATCGGTCACGCGAGGGCGGATACGCCGCTGGTCTTTAGCCATCGATGGGCCGAAGTACAACAACAGGCTCAGGTAGCGTGGGAGCATCACCGAAGGGAGAGAGAGGATGCGTTTTAAGCATGTGTTTCAGACCATCGAAACGCATACCGGGGGAAATCCGACCCGTACCATCGTAGGCGGGATTCCCACCATTCATGGCAGCACCATGATGGAGAAAGTGGCGTTTTTTCGTACCCATTACGATTTCATTCGTACCGCGCTGATGTATGAACCACGAGGCCATGGTGTGATGTCAGGATGTATATTGACTGAGCCGGTTCACCCAGAAGCCGATTTGGGGGTTATTTATATTGAAGTAGGAGGATATCTCCCCATGTGTGGCCACGATACCATCGGGCTGGTGACGGCTCTTATCGAAACTGGGAGAGTGGCCGCCGAAGAGCCGACAACATCACTGGTTCTGGACACGCCATCGGGGATAGTGCGGACAACGGCGCAGGTGGAAAATGGGCGCGTGCTATCCGTGAGTTTCGAAAATGTGCCCGCCTTTCTCTATGCCCAAGATCTCAGCATAGTTGTGGCTGGTCTGGGCGAGGTCGTGATGGATGTGGCCTGGGGAGGGAACTTCTACGGGATTATCGAAGCCCAATCGCTGGGTTTGCCGCTTGATCGCCAACATGCCCGAACGGCCATTAAGTGGGCGCGACAGATCCGCGAGGCGGTGAATGAGCGAACGGTGATTCAACATCCCGAGTTGCCCGAGGTATGTGGGTTGACGCACATCGAGTACTATGGAGAGCCGACGCGCCGAGACGCCGATATTAAAAACATGGTAATTGTGCCTCCTGGGGGCGTCGACCGATCTCCCTGTGGCACCGGCACCTCGGCTAAAGCCGCCACCTTATGGTCTCGAGGACAGTTGGCCATAGGCGAGTCCTTTGTCCATGAGAGTATCACTGGATCCATATTTGAAGCCACATTGATTGCACCGACCCGTGTGGCGTCATACCCGGCGGTGGTGGTGCGCGTGACGGGTTCTGCGGCAATTTATGGGGAATCCACCTTTGTGATAGAGGAAAACGATCTGTTATATCAAGGATTTTTGTTGCCATAAGGGAGGTGTGCTTAGTGCATGTGAGAGAGATTATTGAAACCTGCGACCTACATACCGCTGGAGAGCCCGTGAGGGTCATTACATCGGGTTTGCCGCCCATCCTTGGAGAGACAGTGTTAGCGAAACGTGACTATCTCTTAGCACATCTCGATCACTATCGGCAACGGCTAATGCGCGAACCATGGGGACATCAGGACATGTACGGATGTCTCTTGGTGGAGCCCGACCGTGAGGATAGCCAGTACGGTCTGATATTTATGCATAACCAGGGCTACAGCACAGCCTGCGGGCATGCAACCTTGGCAGTGGCTAAAATGCTGGCGGAAACGGGACGTGTGATTGATGATGCTTCGCTGGATGTGGTGATTCGTTTGGATGCCCCGTCAGGGCAGTTGATCGCCCATGTGCTGCGCTCTCATGGGGAAGTCGATGACGTCTGGTTTGAAAATGTCCCATCCTATGCGGTGGTCATAAATCATGAAATAGTGGTCAGAGGGCAGCGCTTAAGAGTCGATGTGGGATTTGGCGGGGCGTATTATGCCGTGATTGATAGTCGGCAACTAGGCATACCGGTTAAGGTCGATCAGATTGACGCATTTGTGGAATGGGCTCACGATGTGGTCCAAGTGATCCGCTCGACGTCTTGGGTAACCCATCCGCTAGAG
>NZ_JBYCKN010000062.1:0-11952 GCF_057473405.1 Sulfobacillus sp. TH-112 | reverse complement strand
GTTAGAAGAAGCCTACCAGGTATGGAAGCAAACCGTACTCAAGCCGTATCAAGAGAAAAGCCAAGAGCGGCAAGAGGTATTTGAGACGGTCTCGGAAGTTCCGGTCGAGCGGCTTTATACGCCGCTCGTCGCGCCTGGTGGCGGTTATCTCGAGAGTCTCGGCTTTCCGGGCCAATATCCTTATACCCGTGGGGTTTATCCTACCATGTATCGAGGACGCCTCTGGACGATGAGGCAGTATGCGGGATTTGGTACGGCGGAGGAGTCGAATTTACGCTATCGATACCTGTTGGATCAAGGTCAAACGGGTCTATCGGTCGCCTTCGACCTACCCACTCAAATGGGATTTGATTCGGATAACTCTGTCGCCGATGGAGAAGTCGGTAAAGTGGGGGTGGCCATTGATACCTTAGCCGATATGGAGATTCTGCTCGATCACATTCCGTTAGATCGTGTCTCCGTCTCGATGACGATTAACGCCCCTGCCGCTATTTTATTATTAATGGTAGTCGCGGTGGCGAAGAAACAAGGGGTTAGCCTCAATCAGTTGACCGGGACCATCCAGAATGATGTATTGAAGGAGTACGCGGCGAGAGGCACCTATATCTTCCCACCGAGCCCCTCCATGCGGATTATTACCGACATATTTCGCTGGTGTTCAGTGCATTTGCCGCGCTGGAATACCATTAGCATCTCTGGATATCACATTCGTGAAGCCGGATCCACCGCCGCTCAGGAAATTGCCTTTACGTTGGCGAACGGGATTGCCTACGTGGACGCGGCGATGAATGCTGGACTCGATGTCGACCACTTTGGCCCGCGACTATCCTTCTTTTTTAACGCCCACATGGATTTCTTTGAGGAGATTGCCAAGTATCGCGCGGCACGAAGAATTTGGGCGGATATTATGAAGAATCGTTTTGGTGCGAGAGACCCTCGGTCTTGGCAATTGCGATTTCATACCCAGACTGCCGGATCGACCTTGACCGCCCAGCAGCCGGAAACCAACGTGGTGCGGGTATCGTTGCAAGCCTTGGCGGCGGTGTTGGGAGGGACTCAGTCGCTTCACACCAATTCTAAAGATGAGGCCTTGGCCTTGCCGACAGAGGACTCAGCCCGTCTGGCGTTGCGTACCCAACAGGTGATTGCCTATGAGAGTGGCGTTGTGAATGCCGTCGATCCACTAGGCGGGAGCTATTTTGTTGAGGCGCTCACGGGTCGTTTAGAAGCGATGGCACGTGCCTATCTCGACAAGATTGATGAGATGGGCGGTGCTGTGCACGCCATTGAAACCGGGTTTGTGCAACGAGAAATTCAAGATGCCGCCTATCGGTTCCAAAAGAAGGTAGAGTCCTCTGAGCAAATCATTGTGGGAGTCAATCGTTTCCGTATGGAGGAAAATGCCACGGACGCTCTCGCTAAAATGGACCCAGAGCTTCAAAAGCGACAGGTCGAGAAACTGAAGGCGGTGCGGCGACAGCGCGACTCTCAACGGGTCAAGGCTGCTCTCGACGCGTTGGACCGCGCGGCGGCAATAGATAATGCGCCGATTATGGAAGTGCTGTTGGAAGCCGTCGAGTCCTATGCCAGTTTAGGAGAAATGGTGGACGTGTTACGTCGGCATTTTGGTCGCTATCGTCCTCCGGCGGTGATTTAATCGGCGGACTTAAGGAGGCGTATTCATGAAGCTGGATCATATTGGAGTGGCGGTGAAGAACTTGACCGAAGCCATCGGGGCGTATGAAACGCTGGGGCTTCCGGTTGCGGATCGAGAGTATGTGGAACGGGACCAGGTGGAGGTCGCGTTTGTGCCCTTCGAAGGGGGCCGATTTGAACTTTTGGAGCCCTCAAGCGATGATTCTCCAGTGGCAAAATTTTTATCCCGTCGGGGCGAAGGAATTCATCATGTGGCTCTTAGAGTCACCGATATTGTGGCCGAACTGGAACGTCTCAAGCAATCTGGGACTCGCCTGATTGACCAGGAGCCTCGCGTCGGGGCAGGCCATAGCTTGGTCGCCTTCATTCACCCGGCGGCTACGGGAGGCGTATTAGTGGAATTAGTGCAGCGGGAAAGTGAGGAAGATCACCATGGCTAATGCGCGCGATGACCTGAATCGGCGCCTTGAACATATTGAGGCTATGGGGGGACCTCAGCGAGTCGATCGGCAGCATGAGATGGGCAAATTAACCGCGCGCGAGCGCATCGCCTATCTGCTCGATGAAGGAACCTTTGAAGAGATTGGTGCTCACGTTGAGCACCGTGGGACTCTTTTTGGTATGGCTTCGGTCGATTCGCCTGCCGATGGGGTGGTGACAGGGTTTGGGCGAATTGATGGTCGCCCGGTTTATGTTTTCGCACAGGATTTTACGGTACTGGGAGGATCACTGGGAGAGATGCACGCCCAAAAAATTCAACGGGTGCAGGATTTGGCGTTAAAGTCGGGGGTGCCAATCATCGGCTTGAATGATTCGGGAGGGGCCCGTATTCAAGAAGGGGTCGATGCCCTCAACGGCTATGGGGAAATCTTTAAACGCAACACCTGGGCTTCAGGAGTCATCCCCCAGATTACGGTCATCATGGGGCCCTCGGCGGGGGGCGCAGTGTATTCTCCCGCCTTGACGGATGCCATTATTATGGTGCGACATACCGGCCAAATGTTCATCACCGGACCTCAAGTGATTCAAACGGTCACGGGAGAGAGCGTGACGTCAGAGGCTCTGGGCGGAGCAGATACTCATCTCAAGCGCTCCGGCGTTGCCCACTTGGTGGCGGATAATGATCAGGAAGCCCTGGCACTGGTACGAGAGGTGCTGCGCTATCTTCCTCAAAATTATCGGGAGGAGCCCCCTTATCAGCCATCGGAAGACCCTATCTATCGCAGCGATCCGCTATTAGATAGCATTATTCCTGATGATCCGAATAAGCCGTACGACGTGTTGAAGATTATCCAGAGTATTCTTGATCCCAAGAGCTTTTTGGAGTGGCAAAAGGGCTATGCGGATAATTTGGTGATTGGCTTCGGTCGCATGGGAGGGCGCCCGCTCGGAATTGTCGCCAATCAGCCCAAGGTTTTGGCCGGCACGTTGGACATCAATGCGTCTGATAAGCTGGGCCGATTTATTCGTTTGTGTGACGCGTTTAACATCCCAGTGGTCACCATGGTCGATACCCCGGGATATCTTCCCGGTACGGCGCAAGAATTCGGTGGGATTATTCGTCATGGAGCAAAAGTGCTCTATGCCTATGCAGAAGCCACCGTTCCCAAAATCACGGTGATTTTACGCAAAGCCTATGGCGGCGCTTATTTAGCGATGTGTAGTCGCTCTCTCGGCGCCGATTTAGTGATGGCCTGGCCCAGCGCCGAGATTGCTGTGATGGGACCTGAAGGTGCGGCGAACATTATTTTCCGGCGTGATATTGAGGGCAGTGATTCTCCGCAAGAAACCCGCGTACAAAAGGCAGAACAATATCGGCAGCAGTTTGCTAATCCCTATGTTGCCGCAAGACACGGGTATATTGATTCCGTCATCCAACCATCGGAAACACGGCTACACCTGGCACGGGCTCTGATGACACTTTATAATAAACGGGATGAGAGGCCGGACAAGCATCACGGAAATATGCCAGTCTAGGGGTGAAGATGTGATGGAACATGACGACAGTGATCGACTCGAAGAAGCGGTGCTAGCGGCAGCGATTATGATGCTGATGGAGGCGAACACGGAGGGAATCTATCCCGACGTAAAGGTCCGAGAAGTCTGGCCCAAACCGTCGGCTTGGCGTTGGGCCCCTATTGGCCGATATTAAGAGAATCTACGGAGCACTAAAGGAGAGGGAATAGATTGGCGATGACGCGGCGTTTTCGGATTACAGTGAATGGTAAGGTTTTTGAGGTTGAGGCGGAAGAGTTAGGAGGAGTGGAGACCCCGGTCGCTACCGTGGCACCGGTCAAGGCACCAAGCGCTCCAGTGGCAGCATCGGCACCATCGCCGACGAGGGCCGCAGCGGGGGCGAGTACGGTGGATGCTCCACTACCGGGATTGGTGTTGGATGTGAAAGTATCAGCGGGAGATGTCGTGACTGAGGGCCAGATCCTGGTGATTCTGGAAGCGATGAAGATGGAAAATGAAATCGTGGCGTCGCAAGATGGCGTGGTAGAGAGTGTGAACGTGGCTAAGGGAGACAACGTGTCGTCGGGCGATGTTTTGGTGGTTATCAAGTAGGCGATGGCGAATGGTGAGCGACTCCTAGTGTTGGCCCCTCATCCCGATGACGAGGCGCTGGGGGCGGGTGGACTAATGGCCAAAGCCCAGTCCTTGGGCCACGAAGTCTTTGTGGGCCTTTTCACCTCGGGCGATGGATTTCGTCAGGATGCATCTCGCTATTACTTGTCGCTTGAGGTGACGGAAGATGAATACCTTCATATGGGGTATGAAAGGCAAATCGAAACCACGGCTGCTTTAAATGAATTGGGCGTACCCCCTCAGCATATTTACTTTTTAGGGAATCCCGATGGAGGACTGGATTCCTTGTGGCTGACCGACTGGGATACGGCGCCTTGGGTGAGTCCGACTACGGGAAAATCTCAGGTACCCTATTTAACGGCTTATCGCCCTGAAGTTCCCTACCGTGGACGCAACTTACTCGCTCTGGTCATAGATTTAATACAAGAAATACAGCCGACCCGTCTGGTCTTGCCAAGTGCGTTTGATACCCATCCAGATCACTGGGGGACCAATGCGTTTGGTACACTGGCGGCATTGGAACTAGGACGGAAACTAGCACATTTTTCGCACTTGCCGCGTTGGGGATATCTTGTTCATTGGCCTACCTGGCCTTTTCCACTGGCGTATCGACCTGATATGGAGGAGCAACTTCCTCGCTTGCTTCTTGATATCCGGCAAGAGCCGTGGCATCGCGAGGTGCTATCGCCAACGATGGTGGAATCGAAACGTCGCGCATTATTAACGTACGAGAGTCAAGTGGAACTTATTAAACCCTTTCTTTTGGCGTTTGCACGATCAAGTGAACTATTTGCCGTGGAAAACCAATTTTCTCCTACTCGAAGCGCCGAGGAACTTGTGGTGCGCAATCCTCGAGTGACTTGGATCCAGAAAACCATTGGCAAGAGTAATCCCTTAGTGTCGGTGCGCTGGGGCAGGGCCCCTAGTTATGATTATGCGGTGGTGACACTCATGGGGCATCTTGGCAAAGAAGACAAATTGCAATTCAGTCTCCATCCCATTGATGGCTATCAGCGGCATTATGAATGGATGGTGAGCAACCGAGAAGCGCTGGACGACATTGAGGTCCAGATTCGCGGTTATGAGGTGGAGGTGCGCTGGCCGAAGATTTGGGTTGGTGAGGCCATGCACATGATGGCGGGAGTACAAATCTATCGCAAGGGGAAATGGGAAGGGAAAATTCCCTTTCGCGTGATTTCATGGGAGGACGTACGATGAAGGTATTCATTTCGATTGACATGGAAGGTATCAGTGGGATTGTAGATCGCGATCAATTTATACCCGACGGGCGTCGCTATGAACGGGCGCGGGAGTCGATGATGGGTGATTTAGGGGCCGTGCTGAAGGCTTTGGGCCAGGCCCCGGACGTCGAAAGTGTGATTGTGAATGATTCGCATGATGGTATGTTAAACATTTTATCAGAGAATATTCCTAGGAAGGTGCGGCTGATTTCTGGCGGGACCAAGCTTTGGTCGATGAATCAAGGGGTCGATGAGGCTGATGTGGCCTTTTATATTGGCTATCATGCTCGGGCAGGTACCCCCGGAGCGATTATGGATCATACTTATTCAGGTGAAATATTTTCGGTGACGTTAAACGGGCGAGAAGTTGGTGAAACAGGCATTAATGCGGCAATGGCCGGGTATTTCGGCGTTCCGGTGGCTCTCATTTCGGGGGATGATAAAGTGGCCAGTGAAGCCCGGGACTTATTGCCCGAGGTGGAGACGGTGATCGTCAAAGAGGGCATTAGCCGCCGTGCGGCCAAGCTTATAGCGCGTCCGGACGTTGACGAAGCATTAACACGGGGAGTACAACAGGCGCTCAAAAAAATGCGTGAAGGGAGGTTCGCGCCGTTCATCGTCACATCCCCCGTCCGTCTCACGGTGACCGTGATGACGCCGGAGATGGCTGACCGGGCCATGTATTGTCCGGGCGCCGTGAGAGTGGACGGGAGAACCGTGTTATTCGAGGAACCCACGATGCTTGAGGCATTCCGAGCTTTTTATACCGTGATGGCGATGAGTGATCGACCGCTATACTAGAGAGTGCGAAAACCGCATGATACAATGAATTTATGGACGTAGCAGAGCATCCGCGACGATTTTGGTCGGATAATGCATTTTTAGGCGTCGCGACGCTTATCGCGGGTATATTTAACACCGTATATTCCATATTGCTGGCACATGCCTTAGGACCGATAGACTATGGCCGGGTCGTCGCCTTGAACAATATGGTCAGCCTGTTGCTATTACCATTGCCGGTGGTGGGCTTGATGGCGATACGGTTGGGAAAACAGCCCAACATGAAGTGGGTAGAGTGGGCGGCCCTCAGTTTAGGGGGCCTCATGTTCTTGATCGCTATCCTCTTAAGTGGAATTGGAGCGCGTACCTTTCATGTGCATCGAGACCTGATCGTTCTCTTTTCGGTGACGGTTCTTTTCAACTTTGGTTATGCTCTCTACATTGGATTTATTGAACGGGCCCGCCGCTATGATTTGGTCGGGTTGCTGTTAGTATTGTCGAGTGGCTTATCAGTGGTGGCGGTGGCTCTGACGGTGACTCTTGGGCGACAGCACCCGCTGTTTTGGCTTGGGGTGACCCAGTGCCTCGCTTTCGTGGTGGTGTTTGTCACCGCACAGCGAAAGAGTCATCGGACTCCTTCCTTAACCCAGAGTGTGCTGGGGCGCAGAGTTCTTGCGACCACTTTAGGAGTGGGAAGCTTACAGGCCTTTTGGGGGCTGACCGACTCGCTTTGGGCCAAAGCGCACTTGAGCCAGGTACATGCCGGGCTATACACGGGTCTTGCGACGATCGGACAGTCGCTTCCATTTTTAGTGTCTAGTCTGGCTGTGGTGATGCTGACCGCGATATTGGATGATCCCCAGAACCGCCGACGCTATTTAGGTCGCACTATGCTGATTACGCTGGGACTCATTGCTCTCTTTATTGCGGTGTTGTCATCCTATCCGGAAACGGTAGTGCGGTTGGCTTTGGGAGCCGCCTTTGTGCCCATGGTGTTTTTAATCGAGCGATATAGCGAGGCGATGTCGGCCTTGGCCTTGGTCATGGTATTGACCACCTATGGAGTGGCGGTTGGGGCGTTGCGCGCGATGGTGGCAGCCGTACTAGGCACCCTATTTTGGATGGTGTGGTTGGCGTCCGCCTATACCATGAGCGCTTTGGTTCAACGTACACTGATCGCCATGGTATTGACATTGGGTTTGATTGTGTTGTCGTTTCTCTGGCCACAAAATAAGCCGACCCGATAAGACAGGGTCGGCTAAGACAGTCCGTGATTGAGGCTAATTGCTGATGGTCCAGTAGTTCGGGAAAATCATATCAGTAATGGGATTAAAGGAGCTCACCGTTCCATGAAGATTCTTGGCGTGTTCGGGCCATCCTGATCCAGCGTAGCTTGAAGCGGGATAGGGGAGGAAGATCACGGGAACTTGCTCGGCCGTATAGAGTTCGTAGTTATAGAGAGCTTTGAGCGTTTGAGCCGTGGTGCCGGGCTCATAGGATTTAGTGATCAAAGAATCCTCTTCCGAGTTATTGAAGTCCTCGGAGTTGGACGCGGCATTCGTGGCAAAAAGACCGCCGCCAGTCGGATAGTAGTCTGGCTGATAGGTCCATCCACCGCCCCAGTCTCCCATGTTCCATGTCGTCGGGTCTTGATTGGTGCCGGCTTTGGCAATGACCTCATCAAAAGGTACTTGGTCAATATTCACGACAATACCCTCTTGAGCCCAGTCGGCCTTCAGCAACTCCTGAATATCGGTCTGGGCGGTAGAGTTCGAGACCCCCAGCATCGTGAATTCGAGCTTGATACCATTTTTCTCCATGACCCCATTTACTTCGCTCCAACCGTGCTTTTCGAGAAGTTTTTTACCAGCGGTCGGATTATAGGGGTAAAGGGGTTTCGCGGTGGCCGGGTCGGAATAGGGCATCTTGGGCTCGGAGGCCACGGGACCTCCTTCAGGTACGGCTTGACCATGGAAAATGCCTTGGGCAATGGCGTTTTGATTCACACCCATTTGTAGGGCCTGTCGTACGTAGAGCTGCTGGAACACCGGGCCCAGCCCATTGGGAGCTTTGGGGCTCTCATTAATGACGAGATAGTTAAAGCCCAAGAGGTAGGGTTCCGTCAGCACATCATTGGAGAGTTCCTGGCGGGCATCCCAGTCAGCTTTCGGCAAGTATCCTTCATTAATGGTGCCGGTCTTCAGACCGGCAAATTCGGCTTCGTCGCTGGTCTCTTCTTGGAACACCACTTTAGAGAGTGACGATTGATGACCACCGAAGTTTTTGTTGGGAACATAAGTCCAGTCTTCGTTGGGTGAGTAGGACGCGATGTGGTACGGGCCGTCCACCACTTTATAGACCGAGTTCATGGGGGAATTGGCCACACTGTTGATGAACTTCATTTCTTGGGTGAGGTTGTTAGGATATTTGTTCCAGACCGATTCAGGAACGGGCCATAATTGTCCCAGACCATTATGAATAAACCAGTTGGGGTTCGAGGCTTCATTGAGGGTGACCACCACTTTGGTGGTGCCGACAGCCTTCACACTGGACCACCGCGTTGGGAGCCCTCCAATTCCTGCACCACCATAGAGCCACACGGGATTTGATCCACTGGCGGCTTTGGTAATGTCCCAGGTGAATACCACATCTTGTGCGGTAATGGGCTTGCCGTTTGACCATTTATACTTCGGGTTCATGGTCAAGGTATACTGAGTTCCGGTACTATTATGGGTAATGTTCGAGACTAATGAGCGGGAATAATCAATTTCATCCTGTTTATTAAACATGATAAGGGGGCGATACTCCATACTGTCGATTTGAGTATTCACGTCGCTAAATGCCGCTGACGAGAGCATGGGGAAAAACCAGTTGGGAGAGGTGGCCGGCGCCAATGCAATAACGGCGGTGCCACCGGTCGTAGTTTTGGCGGATCCCGCGGCGTTGGATGAGGTTGATCCACATCCAGCCAGAATCGCAACGGAACCGAGCAAAGCTGCCGAGGAGACAGCTACCATGCGAAATTTCATCGTTCTCCTCCTAAGAGACTGAGTGCCCGCAGTGGGCCTTTTAAAAATTCGAGAATCATAACAGCTTTGGGTAATTCGACAATTGCGAGAAAAATCCTTCTTATTTTGTAGTGGGACTTCAGTGAGTCTTAAGGGTAGTGTTCCGATGACGGATGAAAACGGCGGAGGACAGCGCCGATTCCATCGACAGATGAAGGACAGTGGGGACCAGAACACAACGATCGACACTCCCCGGGGCAAGGGGAGACGATCTCAGGCAGTGCTCGACTCTAATGTCTACATTTGCCCTAGACCGCGATATAAATGCCGGGGACAAAAGCCCCCTTTTGGACGTGGGTTGCCTTAACGATGGCGGCCGGCGCGATGAGGTGTCTATACTTTGACGTGCGCGAGGGAGGGCGGTATCGGAGCCCGAAGGACGCCTAATGGGCTAGTTGGAGGATCTCAAGAATTATCCGGGATGGTCGTCTATAAAAGATGAACTCTCGGGATTCAACTATGGGACGCTTTGGGATAATGTCTACACAAAGATAGTGCCGATGTTAGGAGAAAGGATGAGAGTATATGGAGATACACATACCCAATCGTGGACCGTTAACAATCCGGCACGTAGTTTTGGATTTTAACGGCACATTAGCTGTCGATGGGCAAATTCCTGCGTCCACGGTGAAAGGGCTTATAGCCCTATCACATGAGTATCATGTTCTTTTGGCAACTGCAGACACCTTTAACACAGCGGGCGGGTTTTCTGATGAGTTGCAATTAGAATGGCAGCGAGTGACAACAGGACAGGATAAAGAGGAGATTGTGCGCAACCTAAAAGGCGGAGTGGCGGTGATTGGCAATGGGGCTAACGATGCGCTGATGTTCAAGGCGGCTGACTTAGCGATAGCAGTTCTAGGGAAGGAGGGCTTGGCTACCGGAGCGATGCTATCGGCAGATATTGTCGTTTCCTCAGCCGATGATGGGATGGAATTGCTCCTACATCCCCGGCGGTTAATCGCCACCATGCGACTCTAGTCAAAAAATTGATGTGTACCAGCGGCTCATCTGTGGTGCATAGCGGGCTTCTAGTGTATATTTTAAGCACGTTTTTAAATTGCGAACGATGAAGATACAGCTTAATCGGAAGGGGAACTGAGTGATGGCAACCGAGTCCACGTCGGCCAACCGTGTGCGTATTTATATTGGAGAGTCAAGTCATTATGAACATCAGCCACTCTATCACGTCATTATCATCAAGGCTCGAGAGATGGGGATGGCCGGCGCGACGGTAATGAGGGGAATTGAGGGATATGGTTATACCCATCGGATTCATTCTGCCAATTTGCTGTCATTGTCGGCAGATTTACCGTTGATTGTTGAAGTTATCGATCGGCCGGAACGAGTCGCCGATTTCGTTACGGTAATCAGTGAGATGTTAGATCATGGTCTCATTACTGTGGATACGGTGGATGTTCGTCACTATGGAAAGTCGAAAACGTTGCCAATCTAATGATGGTTGAGGATTACGCCCCCAAGGATCTAGGGAGAGCAAGCATGCGCACGGCTTATTGAGGATTTTTGCCCATTTGGCCTGATTGTCCTTACTGATTGATGGATTGGATCTCGGCGGGATCCGGAGCTTCTTCGGCCATGGTGGAGGCAGAATCGGCTATCGGCTGAAGGTCAAGCCTATCATGGCCGCCTCTCCGTCTCCCGCTGTCGCTAACAGTGAATAGTACGAATCGATTCGGCGGCTAAGATTCAGCGATAAAACTGGGCGGGGTGCCAATCATCCAGGCTGCCAAGTATTCGCTGTTCGTTGTAAAACACGATCCAGGTGGCCATGGTTTCGTACTCCTCGGTGAAGGTCTGGAACACCTGGTCCCCGAGACATTTCGCTTCCAAGAGGCTGTGCCAGGATGCGCCATGCGCATTCTAGTTCGGCGTCGCCGTGGGGATGCGCTCATGGGAAATGCCCAGATCGGTACAGCCCTCAGCCCAAACATGGGCGATTCATTGCGCCGATGTTTGGGCAATATTGTGATGCCTTTAGTATGGAACATGAACGCATTTCGGTACATAGTCCGAATCACAATGTCTATATTGAAACGTGTCATGACCCCAGTGAATCGACCACTATAACACGGTGCGGATTCACAGTCGGTTAGAATACGGATCCCCTGGGGAAATGCGGGCCCGCGTGGCGGCGGGACAGGCCCGGTGGATTCCCCTGCGCGTCTAAGAACATACAGCAGGGCCGACGTCTAGGTAATATCAGCCCGAAAGGCGGGAATTCCCTGACGGATCTACCCAGAAAACCCACTCTCTACGCCCATCAGCGCATGCTGGGGGGAAGACTCAGAGGATGCTTCGCTGGCAGTGCCCGCGAGGGAAGGGGTCACGACTGATGACGACCATCGGAGCTACACTCACGACAAAGTGATTGATCCATAACACGTTGGTCTCCGGGAGAGCCATTTCCTCTTGACGAAATACAGATGATCCCACCGTGGCCTTCGACTCTTAGTCTAGGACCGTCATTCTTGAAAGGAGGGGGTTTAACCGTTTCATAAATCTTTACCTATAGTTATCCATGGTTGTATAATTTAGGTATGAACCGGACACTTGTGGGCATTCGTGAAGCAGCCGAATTTTTAGGCGTGACTCCCTCG
>NZ_JBYCKN010000061.1:0-35056 GCF_057473405.1 Sulfobacillus sp. TH-112 | reverse complement strand
CATTGAGGCACCGTTTCCACGAATTACCTACGATGAAGCGTTGCAACGGCTAGCGGAGGTGGGACTGAGCGTCGAGTGGGGAGAGGACTTGGGGGCTCCGCACGAAACGGCGCTAGCCAACATGTTCCAAAAACCGGTCTTTCTGACGCATTTTCCGAAGCGCTTTAAAGCGTTTTATATGCAGCCGGACCCTAGCCGGCCTGACTTGGTGCTAGCGGCCGATTTACTAGCGCCCGAAGGCTATGGTGAAATTATGGGGGGGAGCGAGCGGATTCACGACTTGAATTTGCTGTTAGCAAGACTAGAAGAATATGGGATGAATCCGGCCGATTATTCGTGGTATGTGGACTTGCGACGGTATGGCTCTGTGCCACACAGTGGATTTGGGATGGGTTTGGAACGAGTGGTCGCATTCATTTGTGGGCTGGAGCACGTGCGCGAGACTATTCCCTTTGCGAGAACGTTAAACCGCGTATGGCCGTGAAAAACCTCGCTATATTGAGAAAAATTGGAGTTTAAGGTTGTATGATACCAGAGAGGAGGGCCTCAGCATGGATGAGCAGTCAATGACAATTGGAGAATATCTTAAGCAATCGCGCCAAAAACAGGGGATTGACCTGGAAGACATTAGCCGCGAATTGCATATTCGGGTGCAATATCTTAAAGCACTAGAAGCGGACCAATGGGACCAGCTGCCTGGTGAGGTATATGCCATCGGATTTTTGAAAAGTTATGCACGCCAGTTAAATTTGGATGCTGAGGCGTTGGTGAGCTATCACAAGAGATTGGTGGCGTCTAGGGAGCCCGTTCACCCCGAGGCGACCGATCGGTCACCGGTGCTGCATCCGTCAACATCGCATGTACCGTTGTCTGAGCCTGGAGTGCCCCAGCGTCGCAGGCCAAAAGGGTCGAAGGGTACGACGGGATCACCCATGGCGGTGATTGGGGCGGCGGTGGCACTCGCGGCGCTATTGATTATAGGGCTCGTGTTGATGCGAGGACCGGATCATCATGCCAGTACCGCCTCATCTCCTCCGATCGCGCGAAGTAAGGCCCCGAGAGTGCCGTTAAAGCACAAAAAGCCCAAGACCGTGAAAAAGGCCACCGCACCGCCAGTCCCTGAGGTGAGCGTGAAAGAAATCTCAAATAATCCGCAACTGGGACTCGCCACTTATGATGTCAGTGCAAGTGCCTTGAATATGCACTTAGCCTTTTCCGGGCCTTGCTGGGTAGAGGTGTGGGAAAATGGCGTGTCCCAAGGCGCGTCAGGAATTACTTATCAAGCGGGGCAAAGCGTCAGTATTTCGGCCTCGCAGAGTGTGGCGGTGAAGGTGGGTACACGCGCTGTTGTGGTCAGCGTCAATGGGCAATCGGTGACATTGCCAGATCCCAATATTTATCCATTGGTTTTAACCTTCCAAAGGCAATAACCTGGGCGTGTCGAGGCCATACTAGGGAAATCTTACCCTAGGGGGAACAATGGATGCGCCGGTGGTTATTGGGGTTGATGGTTTGGGCGATGGGACTGTTACTATGGGGACCGTGGGCTGAAGCTGCGAGCCACCCGTCGCTTGAAGCACGTGCGGCGATCTTGCTAGAGGGCCGCACGGGGACGATTCTCTATGAAAAAAATGCGTTTCAGCAAATGGATCCAGCGTCGTTGACCAAAATGATGACGGCGTTACTTGTGATCAAGCATGGTCACTTAGAGCACTTGGTGACAATATCGAGGCGATCCGCAAATACTCCGGGATCCGCGTTGCACATCCGGTACCAGGAGCAATACACGCGCCTGGACTTGCTGAAAGGGCTACTATTGCGTTCAGGTAATGATGCCTCCATTGCTTTAGCCGAAAGTGATGCCGGGAGTGTCGAACGATTTGTCGCGCAAATGAATTTAACCGCTCAAGAACTGGGAGCCTTTAATACTCAATTCGAAAATCCCAATGGTTTGACTAAGCCCGGGCATTATAGTTCGGCCTATGATTTGGCGCTGATCGCACAACAGGGATTGACGCTGTCGCTTTTTCGGGAGATTGTGGGTTCGAGCGAATTGACCATTATGGAACAGGGTCATCATCGTCCGCGCCTCATTCATAGCACCAATCAATTGTTATATGGATTCCCTGGAGCCGATGGGGTGAAGACTGGGACCACCAACGCGGCAGGCAAGTGCCTGGTGGCGTCCGCGACACGCAACGGTCGACAATTGATTGCGGTGGTGCTCGATTCACCGGATCGCTGGGGGGATGCAAGCCGACTTTTGAATTGGGGGTTTCATCACTCCTCTTTGGATGCTCCTGTGCGAAACCGTGAGGTGATGGCACACAGTGAGGTGATGCGAGGCCAAAGAGCCGCGGTGGGCCTCGTCAGTCACGAGACGGTTTGGGTGGCGTTGACCCAAGGAGAGAGCCCAATGGTCCACCTTCATTATCCTCACTGCTTGACGGCGCCGGTCAAAGAAAGCCAACGAGTGGGATATGCGAGCATCGAGGTACCCTATCAGCCTTCGTTAGTGATCCCCTTATACACAAAACGGTCGGTAGCCCGGATGACTTGGAGACAAGAGATGGGTCACTGGCTGAAACGGCACGTTTATCCACGATAGTTCGGCGTGCCATAGGTCATCAATTTTTTCAACGTGACCAGTTGGTACCCTTTTCCGCGTAAGTCCCGTATGATCGTCGGTAAGGCCAAGTCGGTTTGCTTACAGGTATCAGAGGCATGCAGTAAGACAATGTCTCCAGGGTGAATGCGTGTCACGACACGGCGGATAATCGTGCCAACACCAGGGTTCATCCAGTCGAGAGAATCGGTTCCCCAAGTTACTGTGGTATAACCGATGGCCGATGCGGCGGCAATGGTGCGAGCGCTGAAATCTCCGTTGGGCGGCCGAACAAAACTGGGACGAACCCCGGTGATATTTTGAATGACCTGGGTGGCTTTTTCGATGTTTTGTTGGACGCCGACCGAACTGAGGCCAGTGTAATTGACGTGTGCCCAGCCGTGCGACTCCACCTCATATCCGGATTGCGCAAATTCCTTCACCAGCGCGGCATTATGTTCAGCCCACGGTCCAGAAACAAAAAAGGTCGCGGCGACGTGCTCCTTCTTGAGAATGTGAAAGACCTTTGTGGGCATCACCGTGCCCCAAGATATATCGAATGTCAGGGCCGCGACCTTCTTGTCGGTTTTTACATCCCGTAGCGAATAGCGTTGCGCAGGGGAACTGGGAGTGGCGGCAGTCGGTTGAAGACTGTGGCGGCCCAGCGATGCAACCAACATTGCGACAAGAAATACCATCACTCCACTAGTCACCAGGCGCCGTAGCCAGACATGCGGGATTGCATAAATGCGCACCAAAACCCCTCCTCACAAACGGTGTCGTGTTGACGTAGGACTCGCATGGCACTGAGCGTTACGCCGCGTGAGTCCATTTGAGGCTAATGTACGTCCAATCACGGGAAACAGAACAGGTCGACCGATCCAGTTTGTACCATGGCTATCTTTGTCACGTCAGATTGGCGTGGGAGGCACCGCAAACCTCATTGTGCCGGCGTGTGAAGCAACGTAGTGCGGGTGCGCCCATCTCCCGAAATCCATTCCCGGACATTTCAGTACTTTATTTTCTTGAGACGCTAAGCTATGATTACGGGCGAGGTGATTGCAGCATGGCCACAAAGGTGGGTATGGTGAGTCTCGGATGTCCAAAAAATCGTGTGGACTCAGAAGTAATGTTGGGATTGCTAGAAGGAGCCGGATACGAACTTACTCCGGCTGCCGACGAAGCCGAGGTGCTCATTGTTAACACCTGTGGGTTTATTGATGCTGCCAAACAGGAGTCGATTGACACCATTTTAGAGATGAACCATTATCGGGAAACGGGACAGTTGAAGGCGTTAGTGATGGCCGGGTGCCTTTCGCAGCGGTATCAGCAGCATCTTTGGGATGATTTGCCCGAGGTGGATGCTATGGTGGGCACCGGTGAGTTTCACCGCATTGTGGAAGCCGTGGATGGCGCTTTAGTGGGGGCGCGGCCTTCGTTTTGGGGTGAGATGCCGGTGAGTGGTATTGAACGGCCGCGTCGGCTCACTACGCCATCGTATACTGCGTACTTGAAAATTGCTGAAGGGTGCGATCATACCTGCGCATTTTGCGCGATTCCGCAGATGCGTGGGGGCTACCGCAGTCGTCCGCTCATGGATATTGTGCATGAAGCCCGAGGTCTGGTGGCGCGTGGAGTGAGGGAACTGGTGTTGATCGCTCAGGACTCCACTATCTGGGGACATGACTTATATGGTATGCCGCAGTTGCCGAAACTATTGTATGCGTTGCAAGAGATACCGGATTTGCTATTTGTGCGGATTATGTATAGCTATCCCACCCAGATTACCCGAGAGTTAGTGCGTGCCATGCGTGACCTGCCGGTGGTCACACCCTATCTGGACATGCCTTTGCAGCATGCGCATCCGGATTTGCTTAAGCACATGGGGAGGCCCTTCCGGCGCGAAAAGACCGATCGCGTCTTAAGTGCGATTCGCGAGGCGATTCCGGATATTACGTTACGTACGACCTTTATTGTGGGATTCCCTGGCGAAACCGAAGAGCACTTCGATACTCTGATGCAGTTCATCGAAGAGACTCGCTTTGATCATGTTGGGATCTTTACCTACTCTCCAGAAGAAGGAACTCGGGCGGAAAACATGGGAGATCCGGTACCGGATGCCGTCAAACAACAGCGAAGGCGGTCAGCGATGCTCTTACAAAGGAGTTTGGTGGGCGGTATACGGGGACGCCATATCGGCCAAATTATGCCGACCATTGTTGAAGAAGTCGGCACGACGGTGAGTACCGGACGTGGGCCCACTGATGCCCCTGGGATTGACGGTGTGACATACATTAAGGGTCGATTTCGGGTCGGAGAGGTTGTTCCGGTCCGTATTACCGGGATCAAAGAATACGATTTGGTGGCCGAACCGCTGTGTTAAAGGTGGCAGACTGGCTGACGCTGAGTCGGGTAGCCTTGGCGCCGATTGTGGCGGTTTTATGGCTTAGTCGAGATTTAACCACTCACTGGATTGCACTGGGAATTTTTATCGTCGCGGGATTGACGGATTTTGCCGACGGCCGCATTGCCAGACATTTGAAGCAAACGAGCCGGTTTGGCGGCTATGTAGATCCGCTTGCCGATAAGATTCTGGTATTGGGCACGGCAAGCGTGCTGGTATATGACCATCGTTTGAGTATCTGGTGGTTTTTTATTGTATTGACTCGGGAATTGGCGGTGACCACACTGCGTTCGGTACTCAAGCCCGGCACCAGCATGACCGCCAGTCGGCTTGCGAAGTGGAAGACGGTGACGCAACTCTTTGCCATTGGTGCGGCGAGTGTGCTAAGTGGAGACCTACCGTTAGCGTTGGTCATCTTGTCGGGGGCCATGACGGTATGGACTGGTTATGAGTACATTCGCGGATTTTGGCATGCCATTGATATCTAGAGATGGTTTTTGGTGCCAAGAGTGACAACCATTGACGCGGCTGAGGCCGCGTCCTTTATGTTATACTGCCGAAGATTCAGTGGGGTGACAGGAGGCAGCGTCCATGAAATTTTCGGCAAGGCAGGTTTTCGTTACTCTTTTTTCCATGCTTTTGACGTTAGGCGCTCTCTGGGCAGGCCATCGCTTGTATCAACAAACGACGGTGACATCGCCACTAGTGGACACCTTTTCGCACGTGAGCGGTGTTAAAAGGGCCACGGTTCACAGTGATACTGTGACGGTGCAGTTAAATCCTAACGCCAATCTCATGGCGGTCTATCGTAGCATTAATAATCATGCAACCACGGTATTAGGACATGTGCCGACCAGTATTGACTTAGTCAACAATACGGACGGTTCGTTGAATGGTTTGGCTAGCAACATGGCGTTCGTCATTGCTCAAGGGCAAGCCACCGGCCAGTTTGTGACCATGCAAACCCATCTTTTGGCCATGGCTAAGCAGGCGGGGGTCACCGCCAATGTGCAGATGGGGAGCCATCACCTATATCTTACCCTCCGTCAAGAATCGCATGTGCTCTATCAGGTGATTCCAGTGAATCCAGGGGGGGAGCAAACATGATCAAAGAGATTGCGATTGGGGCATTGGGCGGAGTCTTGGTGTTCTTAGGACTCAATGGGGTCGATGTGTGGCCTGTGGTTCTCTTATTGGGATTGGTTGGAGTGCTCTTAGCGAGCGGTATTTTGTCTCGCATGAATCTGGGGACCAGCCGCCACAAAGTAGAAGTGGGAACTCGGTCGGTGGTGTCTTTTCAAGATATCGGTGGTCAAAGTACCGCGAAAAATGAACTCATGGAAGCGTTGGAATTTGTATTGCGACCTGACGACATGGAGCGTCTTGGGATTCGTCCTCTGAAGGGCATCCTATTAACGGGACCACCGGGAACAGGGAAGACTCTATTGGCGAAAGCAGCAGCAAACTTTACCGATTCAATCTTTCTTTCTGCGTCAGGGTCCGAATTCGTTGAAATGTATGCCGGCGTGGGTGCGCAGCGCGTGCGGCAACTGTTTCGGGATGCGGAGCACATGGCGCGGCGCGATGGTTTGAGCTCGGCGGTGATTTTCATTGATGAGATTGAGGTCATGGCGGGTCGTCGCGGTCAGCATCAGAGCCACTTGGAGTATGACCAAACACTAAATCAGTTGTTGGTGGAAATGGATGGCATGTCGGTGTACGAAGACATCCGAATTTTGGTGATGGCGGCGACTAACCGAGCCGACCTGATTGATGCGGCACTGCTTCGTCCCGGACGATTTGATCGAACTGTTCGGGTGGATTTACCGGACAAGGCGGGGCGCGAGGCGATTTTATTATTGCACACGCGCAATAAACCTCTCGCCCCCGATGTGCAACTAGGCGCTGTGGCCCAAGAAACTTTTGGGTTTTCCGGCGCACATTTAGAAAGCGTGTGCAATGAGGCCGCTATTTTGGCCTTAAGAGACCACGCTGTGGTGGTAGAGATGCAGCATTTTCGTCAAGCCATCGACAAGGTGTTGCTAGGAGAGAAACTGGATCGCCACTTGCGACACGAAGAACTCTACCGAGTAGCCATTCACGAAGGTGGCCACGCTATTGTGGGGGAACTGGTTCAACCAGGATCGGTGGCGTCCATTACCATCGCGCCACGTGGCATGGCACTAGGATTTGTGCGTCAGGCCCCCGACGATGACCGGCTATTGCAAACCGTATCGGAATTGAAGTCCGATATTGCGGTTTGCCTCGCCGGATCCACGGCGGAGCGCATTGTCCTGGGAGAACAGAGTACCGGTGCTTCGAGTGATTTCGAAAAGGCTTGGGACATTGCGCGACGTATGGTAACCGCCGGGCTTTCCTCACTGGGCGTGGTCCACGAAGAGGCATTGTCGCCTGAGGTGCTCTATCGCACGGTTCAGGAGATTATTCGCGATTCGCAAGAACTGGTGAACGAACTGGTTGAAGGACATCGGGAGGCCCTTCTCGCGCTCGCGGAATTACTCTTGCAACACGAGACACTACCTGGCGACCATGTGCGTGAGATGGTGGCATAGTTTTGGGGAGAGCATCCACGAGCGGTGGTGACGAGTTACGACTCGTGGGTGCTGCTGTGTGCAGAACCTCTAAAGAAGTCGCGGGTGTGGCCCGCGCCAATGCCGAGGGTTTTGGTGGTGGTGAGTGCCTCGAGTCCCATAGGACCCCGTATATGTAATTTCTGCGTGCTGATCCCGACTTCTGCGCTAAGGCCAAATTCGCCGCCATCGGTAAATCGCGTCGAGGCATTCCAATACACAGCAGCCGCGTCGACCCGACGAAGAAAATAACGGGCGGTATGGTAGTTTTCCGTGACGATAGCTTCGCTATGCCCAGTGCCGTATTGGGCTATATGGGAGAGGGCCTCATCAACATCTACTACCAGCCGAGTAGCTATGGCGGGTCCGAGGTATTCGTTTTGCCAGTCCCTTTCGTCGGCGAGCACTGCCTCGGGAAGCACCTCCTGCAGGGATTCATCGCTGTGCCATTGTAGCGCGAAGGGCTGTAGACGGCGGTAGGCTTCTTTAACAAATGCGATCTGAGATTGGTGGACCAACAGTGTTTCAATGGCATTACACACCGCCGGGTTGCCCAACTTACTATCTTGAAAGATGCGTAGCCCCATCTCGATATCCGCGTCTTTGTCGATATATAGATGGCAGTTGCCCACACCCGTGGCAATGACCGGTACCGTGGCGTTCTTGGTGACACGCTCGATGAGCGCAGGACCGCCGCGAGGAATGAGGAGGTCGAGACCCCTTAGGTGCATCAGCGACTCCACCAGTTGACGATCGGGATCAACCAGGTGAACGACGAGTTCTTTGGGGAGATGTGTCCTGTCCAGCGCATCGACCCAGAGGGAATGAAGTAATTGATTGGTGTGCTGTGCCTCCGAACCGCCCCGCAGCAGAATGGCATTGCCACTCTTAATGGCTAGACTGGCGGCCTCGATCGTGACTCCGGGGCGACTTTCATAAATGAGCGCGATCACGCCTAACGGAACGCGTATCTCTTCGAGGATAAGACCGTTGGGCCGTATTTTGCGAGTACCGGCGGAGAGCGGATCAGGAACGGCGATGACACGTTCTAGTCCGGCTGCCAGTGATTGAATACTGGAGTGCGACAGGGACAAACGTTTCATGAGAGAGGGAGATAGGTTACGGTCGGCCGCATCATCCAAGTCCCGCTGATTGGCTTTCATAATCAGGTCTTCGTGCTGCAAGAGTATGGTGGCCATATCACGGAGCACTTGGTTTCGTTGATGAACTGAGGAGTCGGCTAAAATAAGGCTAGCGCGTTTGGTGTCAACCAATAATTGCTCAAGCATGACACGCCTCTTCACGAGCGCCAAAGTGAGTGGCTTGGCCGAAATTGTTCTCTTGTAAGTTACTCCACACGTGAGGGTCTTTTCCGCTCATGAGGATGGTCTCAATCCCGGCGTGCTGGGCAATTTGTGCGGCTTTCAATTTGGTATGCATTCCACCCGATCCCAAGGGCCCGGCAGACCCGCCATAACGAGAGAGATGATGCGGTCCCACCCAGGGAACATAGGGTATCCGCTGCGCGAGGCTATTATTTCGAGGATTCTCGGTATAAAGGCCATCCACATCAGAAAGCAGGACTAATTGGTCAGCGTGAATCAATGTTGCTACCAATGCTGCCAGTGTGTCATTGTCGCCCACCCGAGAGGCTCCGACATTGACGGCGTCATTCTCGTTAATCAACGGGACGATGCCTCCTTTCCAGAGGTGATGAAGACTGTCTTGGAGCACGAGAGCACTAGGCAAGTGAGCGAAGTGATCTGCGGATACTAAGAGTTGTGCCGTGATTAGAGGTGCTAGTGCCGACTGATACGCTGCTATGAGCCGAGGCTGGCCAATGGCCGCGAGTGTGCTACGCGATGACGATGCCTCAGCGGTCATATACCTACCGACGCCTACCGCGCCCGACACCACCAGGATGACGTGATCGCCTATGTGAGAAAGATGGCGTACGCCTTGACTGATGTTGTTGATAGCATAGGCGGATAGTTCGCCGTCCTGCTTAAGAATGGATGAAGTTCCAATTTTTATCACTCGACGCACGTTCAACACTCCCGGTGAATAGATATGTACTAATATAGCATAAATATGCATACGACGATAGGCCGTTGCCTCAAAATAAAGAAGTCGGAGAGCGTGTTGTGACACACTACTCGGCAATGCCCAATGTCATCACTGACAATGGGATAGCATAATGCCCAGACGGGTTCGTTAACCTCTACAACATCCCTCAGGTGGAGTCCCATGCAATACAGCGCTGGGCGTCAATCCACGCTCGTCATCAATAAAGGTACGGGTATCTGCGTTTCATGGTGCGGCACTAACAACGCGGACGAAAATGTCGTGCTCTGTCCTCTGGTTGACTTGCGGCTTTCCATATTTTCCGGTAGTATAACTTGTTATCGCACGGAAGACGGTGATGAAATGATTCGTAGCGCCTGCATAATCGCCATTGGCGACGAAGTGTTGTCAGGCGAAACTATCAATACCAATGGTGCGGCTGTGGCACAGCTTTTGATGAGCGTCGGCGTAAAGCCGGAAATTCAATATGTCGTTCCAGACCGGTTGGAATCTATCCAAGAGGCTCTCTTGCAGTCGCTTCGACGAACTGATTTAGTGGTTCTGATTGGTGGGCTCGGTCCCACCCATGATGACTGCACAATTGATGCTACTGCAGAGGCGTTGAAAAAACCGATTCGCCTGGATGAAGGCCTACGCGAGCGCCTCAGTCGACGACACAGTCAATCGAGTGGGCGTGAAGAGTCGATTCGGCGTCAGTCGCGGATCATTGATGGAGCCGTCGTCTGGACTAATTCTCGTGGGCAGGCACCGGGGCAACTCTTAGAGCTCAAAGAGCAATACCTAGTGCTCTTGCCTGGTCCTCCACGCGAGTTAGAAGGATTAGTCGACGAGTACTTTCGACCATGGCTACAGTCGTTAGTGACGGAGGGTATTCAACGCGATACATACACCGTCTTTGACCTAGGTGAGTCGGCCGTCGCGCATGAGTTACGGGCGTTGCTTACAGGCGCTCATCCGCGCACCGGGATTTATGCGTCCCCAGGACGTGTGGATGTTCGGGTGGAGACTGGCACTTCGCCGGCAGATTTGGTGCAGCGGCAACGCGTACGAGCGTGGATTCGGCACCGCTTGTTGGGGCACGTCTATGAGCTAGGCGATGGGAGTCGGGAAGAGTTTTTGATAGAATGGTTACATCGTGACAAGTTGACTATTGCGGCGATGGAATCGTTAACCGGTGGACTCGTAATGGCGTCCCTAATTGCCGTTTCAGGGGCATCCAGTGCCGTTTTAGGTGGTGTGGTGGCTTATACGGATGAGGTGAAGAGCCGCTATGGCGTCTCCCGTGAGGTGCTGCAAGCACATGGCGCCGTGTCCGAGGAATGTGCACTCGCGATGGCTGAGGCGGCTCGCCGCCACTTTGGGAGTGCGGTGGCAGTCGCCACCACAGGGTATGCTGGTCCAACCGGAGGGGATCACGAAAGTCCGGTGGGGACGTTTTATGTGGCAGCTACCAGTGAAGAAGACCAGGTCGTCACCAAACGATATGTTCCGCTCGACCGTCAATCTGTAAGACAAGTGGCAGTACAAACTGCCATTAGTGCCGTATGGGAACTACTAAAGTTGCCGACGATAATCAAAAAAACACAAGACCCTTGAGGTAAAGGAGTTACTTATGACAGAGAACGAAACGACATTCCATACAATGAATCTTTCGCCGGCGGTGTTGCGGGCGGTCGAAAGTATGGGATTTGAAGAACCATCCCCGATTCAAAAGAAAACCATCCCTCTCATCATGGAAGGGCATGACATCATTGGTCAAGCTCAAACCGGGACCGGGAAAACCGCCGCTTTTGGAGTCCCTATTATCGAAGGACTGGACCATCGCTCTAAGCGCGTGCAAGCGCTAGTGCTGGCACCGACGCGGGAATTGGCTATCCAAGTGTCTGAAGAAATTACCAAGCTGGGTAAGTTTGCTGGTGTGAAAGTGGTGCCCATTTACGGTGGACAGTCCTACGACCGTCAGATTCGCGCCTTAGAACATGGCGCTCAGGTGGTCATTGGAACTCCGGGGCGGATTATGGACCACATTCGTCGCGGCACCTTGAAACTTGATCACGTGCGGATTATGGTGCTTGACGAGGCCGACGAAATGCTCGATATGGGCTTTATTGAGGACGTGGAGTTTATTTTGCAAAACGTGCCGGAGGATCGTCAAACATTGTTGTTCTCGGCGACTGTCCCGGATCCGATTGCCAAGCTGTCGCGTCGTTATTTGAAAGAGCCAGTCCACGTCAACATCAGTCCCGAGCGGCTGACTGTGCCCTTAATTGACCAAGTTTTTTATGAGGTGCGCGAGCATGAGAAGCTTGACGCAATCACCCGTATTTTGGACATGGAAGGTGCTGAGCGGACTATCATTTTTTGCCGCACCAAAAAACGCGTGGATGAGCTCACCGAGGGCTTGCAAGCGCGTGGCTACACGGCCGAAGCGATCCACGGAGATCTGAACCAGGTTCAGCGCAACCGCGTCATGAAGCGCTTCAAGGACGGCGGTAGTGAAATTTTGGTCGCCACCGACGTGGCGGCGCGTGGATTGGACATCGAACATGTCACCCATGTGATTAACTATGATCTTCCTCAGGACACGGAGAGCTATGTTCATCGCATTGGTCGTACGGGTCGTGCAGGACGATCGGGTACCGCTATATCGCTCATTCACCCGAAGGAATTTCGCCAATTGCGCCAAATGGAACGAACGTTGCACATGAAATTGCAGCGACGGCCGTTGCCTACGGTAGCGGACGTGGCAGAAAAGCAGCGGGAAGCCTTAAAGCAGCGATTGGCCGATGAAATTGAACGTGGAGTACTGCCCGCCTATCAGGACATTGTGATGCAATTGGCGGATCAGTTTGATTCCATTGATATTGCGGCGGCTGCGCTACGGCTGATGCTGGATAAGGGCCGCGATGCGGATGCTGACGGGGATTATGGCGAGACCGGCGCTGAACCGGGAATGGTGCGGATGTTTTTGAACTTAGGCCGAATGGATCGCGTGACGCCGGCGGACATCGTACGGGGCCTGGCGGAAAGCGCGGGAATTTCGGGCAGTGTGATTGGACTTATCGACATTTATGATCGGTTCACGTTTGTCGAAATGCCTAAAGACGCCGTAAAAAAAGTGGTCCAAAATGTCGGCACGATCACGATTCGTGGCAAGAGCGTCAATCTGGAACCAGCACGTCCGCGATAAGCAGGAGTTCTCTTCTTAAAGGCGAATTGTTGCCGTAAGAGAGATGGGGGAGGATGCAATCATGGGGATGGATCGTGATAAAGCGCTCGATTTGGCCTTGGCTCAAATCGAAAAGCAGTTTGGCAAGGGCTCAATTATGCGTCTCGGACAGGAATCGACACGTGCAGCTATTGAAGTTATTTCCACTGGCTGTTTGACGCTAGACCTCGCCATGGGTGTGGGCGGATTGCCTCGAGGTCGAGTGGTCGAGATTTATGGGCCTGAATCGTCGGGAAAAACTACTGTGGCGTTACACGCCATTGCCGAAGCGCAGAAGGGCGGGGGGATCGCGGCGTTCATTGACGTAGAGCATGCGTTAGATCCCCTCTATGCCTCGCGGCTCGGCGTAAACCTTGACGATTTGTTAATTTCTCAGCCTGATACGGGTGAGCAAGCATTGGAAATTGCTGAAGCCTTGGTGAGATCAGGAGCCGTTGACATCGTGGTGGTTGACTCCGTGGCCGCCTTGGTGCCGCGAGCGGAAATTGAAGGAGAGATGGGCGACGCGCACGTGGGGCTCCAAGCGCGGCTTATGTCTCAAGCCTTGCGCAAACTCACCGGTGCTATTTCCAAGTCGCGAACCATTGCGGTGTTTATCAATCAGTTGCGCGAGAAAGTGGGCGTGATGTTTGGCAATCCTGAGACCACCCCAGGGGGACGTGCATTAAAGTTTTATTCGTCGATCCGCCTCGATGTCCGCCGCATCGACAGCTTAAAGCAAGGTCAAGACGTGGTCGGTAATCGCACGCGAGTGAAAGTGGTCAAGAACAAGGTTGCACCTCCGTTTAAACAGGCAGAGTTTGATATTTTATATGGGGAAGGCATTAGTCGTGAAGGCAGTATTTTGGACCTGGCCGTAGACATGGGGTTCGTTCAAAAGAGTGGAGCCTGGTATGCGTATGGAGACTTGCGGCTAGGGCAAGGGCGAGAAAACACGCGCGACTATTTGAAGGCCAATCCGGACCTCGCTAGAGAATTGGATCAACGTATTCGGGCGAAGGTTCAAGGTCAGCCAGAGGCTGAGACCCCCAGCGCCGATGTTGTTGACAATGCCGCCGAATGATGCCAAATCGCTTGCGCTCCGCTGGCTGAGTCAGCGGAGCTTAAGTGTGGGTGAAGTCCAGAAGAAGCTTTACGACAAGGGGTTTTCGAGTGATTCGTTGGAGGCCGCCGTGGAGCGTCTCCTCAGCTTAGGGCTTCTTGATGACCGGAAATTGGCAGAGAAAATCTTGTTCGACGGACTGGGACGCCATGAGGGGCCGTATGGCATTATTGTCCGGATGAGACGACGGCTCTTGACATCGGACCTCATTGATGAGGTCATGGAGGCATATCAATCCGAGATTAATTGGCAAGAGATTGCCGAACCGTTGGGACAGCGTTACGATGTAACTAATCCGAAGCAACGCGCGCGCTTGGCACGGAGAATGGCTCGCCAGGGATTTCCCACCCGGGTCATTCAACACATCATTTCGGTACACGGGGAGGGCGATGCTGATGGCATTGACGATTATTGATGATTGTATTGGGTGTGGCGCGTGCGAACCGGAATGTCCAAATAATGCGATTTCAGAGGCGCAGGACCTCTATGTGATCGATCCTGATCATTGCACCGAGTGTTACGGATTTTATGCGAGTCAGCAGTGCGCTGATGTATGTCCCGTCGAGTCGTGCATTGAGGACCGCGAGCACCCGGAAGGGCCGCAACAATTAGAGGAGAAATTTCATATCCTCTATCCAGAAAAGACACTGGAAAACACCGAAAAGTGGAATCCACCCATTCTTTAAGGGCATTCAATCCTCATGAATGTCTGGGCATATAGTGGATTATCACGGAAAGAAAGGGGTGGCAACATGCACATGCCGTCTTTCGGTTGGGGTGGAAGTACACGAGGTCTGGGAACCTTGATTGCGGTAATTATGCGGTATCCGGAAGTGTCCAGCGTGCAGTGCAATCCCGAAGCGAAGACGATGTTGGTGACGTTTGTCGTCAGGGGAACCGTTGACGAAACCGTGTGGAGTACGGTGGCTGAAGATGCTCAAAGTGCTCTGACTACCTATCGGGAGATGACACGGCGCCCGTTGCAGACGCTTTCACTAGGGTACGCGCCGCAAGGGGCGGTAAGCACGATAGAACTGGTGCGAGACACCGATACCGTCTCCGTGGAAGAGATCGGGATACTGATTGAGATGTTGCGTGACCAGGCTGAGATGACCGTTTTATTTGATCCCCATGACCTTTTAGAAGAGGACATGATGGTCCAAGAAGAGACCATTCAGGAGCGCCTACATGCGTTGGTGCAAGAAGGATCGGGACAGTTGGTGGCCATGCGGGATGAAGGACGTGTGCTGATTTTCAATACGTAGAGGAGGATCGCACCATGCGGGTACTGTTGGTGGGCGACATCGTGGGCAAAACGGGACGGCGAATGATTGGCCAACATATCCGGCAGTTGCGCAAGGAGTATGCCTTGGACTTCGTGGTGGCGAACGGTGAGAATGCGGCCGGGGGAAACGGCCTGACCCATGATGTATTGGACGAGCTTCTCAGCGCGGGCATTGACGTACTCACCTCCGGGAATCATATCTTTGATAAGAAGGAAATCTTTTCGTTTATTGACGATGTGCCGCAAGTCTTGCGTCCGTTGAACTTACCTCCTGGAACACCCGGACGAGGTTATGTGGTAATGACCTCAGTGGGTCTACCTATTGCGATCATCAATCTCGCCGGCCGGGCCTTTATGCCCTTTGCTTATGATGACCCATTGCGTGCCATGGACACGTTGTTGACTGGTCTGGTCGAGCATACGCCCATTATTTTGGTGGATTTTCACGCTGAAACCACGTCGGAGAAAGCCGCGTTGGGTTGGTATCTAGATGGGCGCGTGTCGGTCGTGGTGGGTACTCATACTCATGTCCAAACCGCAGACGAAAGGATTCTTCCGCAGGGGACGGCGTTTATCACCGATCTGGGCATGACAGGTCCGATGGATTCGGTGATAGGGGTGAAGACGGAATTGGTCATCCAAAAGATGCTGACCCAATTGCCGGTTCGCTTCGATACCCAGGTGGGTCGGGGACAATTGGGGGGCCTGATTGTGGACATTGAGGATGATTCGGGGCGTTGCAGTCGCGTCGAGCGCTTTCTCATTCGAGAATAAAAGGGGGATGGCGATGGAATTTCATGGTCGCTATATGCCGGTAGTCGATACACACGCGGATAGTTTGGGAGCGGTATTGCGTAATGAGCGCCGTCTTGCCGACCGCGGTAGCCAAGGTCAATTAGATTTTCCACGCATGGCCGAGGGCGGGCACACGCTCCAGTTTTTTTCCTTATGGGTGGAACCCGAATATAAGCCGGAACGAGCCCGTGCCCGCCTGTTGCAATACCTCGACGCCTTTTGGGAAGAAGTAGGAGCTCATCCTGACGCGATTTCAGTGGTGACGGACCGTGCTAGCCTGGAAGCGCTGCTCACGTCCCGGAAGATCGGGGGCGTGCCGTCGATCGAGGGGGCCGAGGGAGTAGGGACGGACCCCTTTATGGTCCGTTTGTTGTATCGGATGGGAGTGAGACTCATGAGCCTCACCTGGAACGAGCGCAATGCGCTGGCCGATGGTGCCGGCGAAGAACCCGGTGGTGGTGGGGTGAGTCGCGCGGGTCGTGAGATAATTCGGGAAATGAATCGTGTGGGCATGATTGTGGATGTGTCGCATATTGCGGAAGCTGGTTTTTGGGATGTTCTGGAGATCTCGGAACAGGCGGTGATTGCTTCACATTCCAATTGCCGTGCCTTGGCCACGCACCGCCGGAATCTGTCCGATGAACAAATACGAGCTCTCGCGAAGCACGGGGGGGTTCAAGGAATCACTTTCGTTCGGGGATTTCTGCAGGGAACTGAAGATATCGAGTGTGTAATTGACCACATGGAGCATGCCTTAGCCGTGGTGGGTGATGACCAGCACTTAGGTTTAGGGTCGGACTTTGATGGCGTCGATAACCCGGTAACGGGACTCGAAGACGTGACATGCCTGCCGCGGCTTGCGGAACGCATGAGCGATCGTGGGCTCTCCGATGAGACTGTCAGTCGGATTTTGGGCTACAATTATATTGAGTTTCTGCGGCGGGCTTGGACATAGTACGCGAAAGGTGACGAGTGGCCAAATATAGAGAGACGTGGACGAGGAGGATTTTAGTGGAGATACATATTGCAACGCAAACGGTATTTGAGGTGGAACAAGATCTGCTGGTGTTCGGAGTGTTTCAACATGGTGCACTCAGTGATGAATTGGAGCAACTCAACCAGCGGTTAAACGGAGCGTTGGCAGACGCCATGCAACGCTGGGAATTTCGAGCCCAATGGCTCGAAACCTGGGTATCGTCCACGTTAGGGACTATCAAGGCGCCCCGAGTCATGATTCTTGGCCTTGGAAAGGCTGAGGAATGGACTGACCGACGGGTGCGCATGTTTGCCGGACAGGCTGCTCAGAAAGCCTCCAAGGGTCGATATCGTCGTGTCGGTTTAGTGGCCCCTGAGTCTTCTCGCATTGCGGGCAATATGGCAGAGCTAATGACGGAAGGATTTTTGTTGGGGCAGTGGGAGTTTGACAGCTACAAGTCAGACGAGTCCAGACTACCAGCGGAAGAATTGTTGCTCATTGGTGTCAGTAGCAAGGACGGCGATGCCGTAGAGCGAGGTCAAGTATTAGCAGAAGCGCAAAATTTGGTTAGAGATTTAGGCATGCGGCCATCGAATCTGCTGTATCCGGAGATTTTAGCCGAGGAGGCCGTGAAGGCCGGTCAAACGTACGGTTTTTCAGTAGAAGTGTTTGACGAAAAGAAGTTGCACGAATTAGGGATGGGAGCCCTTTTAGGTGTAGGCAGTGGCAGCGTATTTCCGCCTCGGATGGTGGTCATGCGCTACAACGGAGGAGGCGAGCGAACCCTCGCTCTGGTAGGCAAAGGAATAACCTTTGATTCGGGCGGTATTAGTTTGAAGCCGGGTCTAGGGATGGAAGATATGAAATTTGACATGTTGGGAGCCGGGGCGGTCTTGGGAAGCGTCATCGCGCTTAGCCGATTACACGTGCCCATCAATGTGGTGGGGATTATGGCAATCGCACAAAACATGCCGTCTGGCTCAGCCTATAAGCCCGGAGATGTGGTCAAGGCATTTAATGGCAAGACTATTGAAGTCACCAATACGGATGCAGAGGGTCGCGTGGCGCTCGCTGATGGGGTGAGTTATGCCGCACACCTCGGGGTGGATTGGATTGTTGAAACGTCGACGCTCACGGGAGCGATTGTGGTTGCATTGGGTCATGAAGCGACAGGATTGGTGTCACCCGATGATGCCTTGGCGAGTCTGGTGTTGCAAGCGTCCGAACACAGCGGGGAGCATGTGTGGCGCCTTCCTATCTATCCTGAATATCGCAAACTGTATCGATCTGATGTCGCGGACATGAAGAATTCTCCAGGGCGCGATGCGGGATCGATCACTGCCGGTATGATCATATCGGAATTTGCAGGTGAAATTCCGTTTGCGCATCTCGATATTGCGGGTACGGCCTGGACCCCCAAGAGTCCGCTTAATCGCACAAAAAATGGGCCGACTGGCGTCATGGTCCGAACCTTTGTGTCACTAGCAGAAATGTTGAGCCACTGATTTCAAGACGATAAAGACGCGAATGGAAAAAGGGAGCCTTTAGGGGCTCCCTTTTTGTGAGGAATAAATTCCCATATCTTTCGGTATACTGGAGCAGAGGGAGGGGAGTACCATTCGCTTTCGGCACAATGATGAAGTAGAATTGATGCGCCTCAAACGACAAGTTCAAGAACTGCAGCGCGAACTGACGCGGGTACGGGCCAGCCGGCGAGTGCTTTTGGAGCTAGTCGCTTTTCAGGAGAAACAGCAGCGGTTGCGTATCGGCTCTCTAGAGAAGGAAATGAGACGCCTGCGTCATCGTCACCATCCCACTAGCATGTCCTAAGCACGATTAGGAGGATGCTGATGTCCAGTGATTATGCGACGCTCTTCATCGCGTGTGTCATGGGTTATGAGGTTCGAAACTCGCTCAGATTGGGCGAAGGCAGAGTGGCACTCGCCCGCACGATATGGCTTGCGCTGTCTCTGGTTGTGGTCTTCCTCGTACCGCAATTTCCGTTGGTCGGCATGCGGGTTGCCTGGTTGGCGAGTGGAATATTTCTGATCTGGCACGGCGCACATAATTTCTTCTCGAAACAGCACCGTGCCTTGCAGTTCCTTCCAGTACTATTGGACGCAGCGGGGTCTTGGATGGCATTGATGCTGGCTGGTGCGAGTGCCACACCGCTGATTTCTGGAGCGGTCGCGGGGATGCTGTTACCGGTCGCTCTCGGTCCATGGCCGTCATCTGCAGGACGATGGCTGCGTCCTGTGGAGTCCTTGATGATGTGTACTGTAGGAAGCCGGGCCATCATGTTAGGTATTATGGGAACGACCGCCGATCGGTGGCCCATCTTGCTGTTTACCATCCCAGGCCTCATGGTGTGGGAGATTTCCGGCGTCGAAACACGACCGAGAGTGCCCATACAATAAGGAGCACCAGGACGCCGGCCAGGAAGTAATGGGTCCATCCTCCGAGATGCTTCCAACTGGAACCTAGGCGATATCCAAGATAGGTAAATAGTACCGTCCACGGCAACGCACCCAGAAACGAGAATGCCAGAAACCGACCGTAGGCCATGTCAGCCATTCCAGCGGGTAGCGAAATATAGGTTCGCACTCCGGGGAGGAGTCGTCCAAAGAACACGGCGCCATCACCATGACGGTTAAACCAGTCTTGAGCTCGGTCGATTTCATGGCGTCTTACGCCCACAAACCGGCCATACCGTTCTATTAGCGGGCGGCCACCGTAGCGGGCAATAAGGTAGCCTATCGTTGCGCCGACCAATCCTCCCAGAAGACCGGCAGCCATTGCCATCACCAGCGACGTGCGGCCTAAATACGCTAAGTATCCTGCATACGGTAAAATGACTTCCGACGGTACCGGGATATAGGAGCTTTCCAGAATCATTCCAATAAAGATTCCATATACGCCGAGACCCAGTATTGCTTGGGTGGCATGCGTCAACATAATGTTAATGGTCCTCCTCAACGTGATAAAGTGCGTTCATGAACTCGGCGTCGGGCACAGGAAACTGTTGATGGTGCTGCTGGCGGAAATCCTCCAGCGACTTTAACGACACGCTGCCGATCACTAGTCCTTCGCCGACCGCGGTTGGTGATTCGGCAATAATGCCGGTGCCCTGAGGACTGATTTCGATGGGCACATAGATTCCCGCTTTTCCAGTTAATCGAATGCCAAACAAGTTTCCGGTAAGGGCGCCGACCACGCCTATAAAGGGAACGTCTTGCACGCGCGAAAAACAGCCGCGACGGGCTTTTCCCTCCGTGTAGCGTGCTTCAGGATCGGCAATCGGCACAGCGACAATTCGGGCCCCTTGATGCTCTGAGAGGCGAAAACTCTCAAAATAGCTGGCATCGTTGCAGACCCAGGTACTGAGCCCGAGCGGATTTAATGGGGCGGTGAGGCGACCGCTTCCGGAAGCTATGCCCCAGCTTTTTTCCTGCGGCAGCAGATGCCATTTGGCCTGTCGTCTACACTCTCGTCCCTCCAGATCAAATGTGAGCGCCATGTTGAGGAGTTGGCCCCTTTCGAGAAATAGGCTAGTGCCGGCGACGGTGGTGATGCGATACTGGCGAGCAAAATGACTCATCCAGCGAATCCAAAATTTATTAATAGAGGGTGAAAGAGATCGTAGTAGTAACCCTACGCTTGAATCCGTGAGCGTATGCGCGCCGACGGTGGTCGGCATGATACAACCCAAGAGGGAGAGAGGAAGATATTCCGGAAATACGATGAGATGGACCCGAGACGCACTGGCTCGGGCAAAAACCTCGCTAAGTCTTTTGACCCACTCATCAACATGATTCACCGGACTTCCATCCCACTGCACAGCCGCAACTTTGACATGATCGGAGGGTAATGGTGGTAAGGGAGCGGCCGCGGCGGGCGTTGGTTGCTGGCGCGCAAGTTTATAGTCCAATAGGGCTCGAAGGACAAGACGGGTGAAGGGATTCATGGCATCCACCAAGGGTGAGCACGAAAGGCCGCGACTTGGAGGTCACGCTGAAGTGAGACGATCTTTTTGTCGTCGTGCAAGTGAGAAAAATTGAGCTCCATGGTATAACACGCGTCCACTAAGGATAGGGCCACAACGCCTTCTTCCGCCGGATCTAACTCACAGGGGACGTAGCATTGGGGAGGAAACGAGGACAGGCGTAGCCCATAAATTTGATTCGCCTGTACGATGCGCCATAACGGATCCAAATATGGGAACAGGGAATGGTACGCGGGTTCGAAGACGATGACCAGTTCCACACCGGCCTGCGCGAGCGCCCGCGGAATTTCCGGTATCCGTAGCGCATGAGGATCCAGATACGCTATATAGCGGCTCTGATAGCGCCAGACGCATCCAGGACCCACAGCAAGCGCACTGCTCGCCCAGTCTCGACTGTCTCGTGTATAACCGGATGACAGATGAAGCTCAGTGGTAGAAAGAGCGAGCAGCTGCGTTTCAGCCCATCCCGCCCAGGTGCGCATTGCGGTTTCCGTGGGTAGCTCAGGGGTGATCCAGATGGTGAGGTCCCATCCAGATGCCGGGGCCGGCAAGGGGGCTTCATATAAGATTCTAATTTTTGTGGTCACGTGCGCTCTCCCTCGGTCATTGGCCTCGTATCGACTGTTCATAGGTGCTCCCCCCTGGGGAAAAGTGCAGACATCACCACAGGCAGTTCTCCCAGCAAATGAGGCCATATCTCTTATTCTATCATGACGGAGTGCGGTTAAGCCTTTGCTATAATGGACCAAAATACCGTTTTGTCGAAACTGCGTAGTCCGGTTTTGAGAGACGCGGTGGGAGTGGAGGAAATGGTGTGCCCCCAGTAGCGATTGCTAAGATTGGTTCGACCAGCAGTACCCTCCTGGTTGCAGAGGTGCTGCACCGTCCGATTCTGCGTCGGCAACGGTTAATAAATTTATTTTCTCCCAATGGTCCCGCTGACCTTATTGAGCTTCTGGCAGAGTGGCGCATGGTGGTAGACACGGTTGGCAGCCCCGTGCTGATGGCCGGAGGCGAAGCGTTGCGGCGACAGCCAGCGCTCTTAGAGCGGGTGCGGATGGAAAATGCCCATTGGTGGGATTTGAGCGGGGTTGAGGAAGGGAGAGTCGCTTGGATGGCGGTGAAAGCAGAGATACCATCGGCCGATATAGTAGTAGACATTGGCGGCGGCAGTACCGAGATTATCACTGGACGTGACGCATGGAGTTTCCCGGTAGGGGCTGCACAAGGGGAATTAGAGATTACTCCCTGGCCCCACTTGCACGGGGTAAAGAGCCCCGTTTTCATTGGTGGTACGGCGGCAGCACTGCAGCGATTTCGTCCGAAACCGTTATATACAGCCCAAGATGCCCTCGACTTGATGGCCGTGGCGGATTCGCCAACGCAAGAACTTGGTGGTGTTGACCCGGCGCGCCGGGCACTTTTACCTCAGGGCCTACGATTATGGCTTTCTATTTTGGCTAAGGCTTGTTGGACCAATTTTATGGTATCAGACCGCGGACTCACTGAAGGCCTCTGGTTGTGTGCTAGTCTGGGGCGAAATCCACGGCGATGACTAAGACGGCCAAACCCACGCCCATGCTAGAACAGTATTGGCACTTAAAGACAGAACAACCGCAAGCACTGCTCCTCTTTCGTCTGGGGGACTTTTATGAGCTTTTTGAAGAAGATGCCATAGTAGCGGCGCCGATCTTAGATGTGCAGTTAACCTCGCGCGACGGTCGTGTTCCTATGTGCGGAGTGCCCCATCATGCCGTAAATCAATATGTTCAGCGGTTGTTGCAGTCAGGATATACGGTGGCGATTGCTGAACAGATGGAGGATCCACAGATGTCGCGGGGATTGGTGGACCGTCAAATTGTGCGAGTGGTCACGCCGGGAACCGTCATTCCTGAAGACGAGAGCGGGAGTCCTCAACTTGCTGTGCTGTGGCGATCTCACGACCACTGGGCCATGGTGATGGCCCAACTCTCTACAGGCAAGATCCACGTCGTCGAGGGTGGCTTACGGTCAAAACACATACAGCAGCTTAAAAACTTATGGGAGGTTTGGAAGCCTGATGAGTATTTAAGCAACTGGGACTGGGAAACGGGCGTGTCTTCACACCGGGTGCCGGTGGATCCCTATGTGGTGCGCTTAGATAGGCGAGCGCTGGAGCAAATGGTGTCAGAGAGGATGGGGGCATCTAGTTTGCGGAGGTGGGGACTCGAGGATCGGCCGGTCGTACAAGAGGCACTTGGCGTACTATGGCGATATCTTGAGGCCACTCAAAAGCGCGCTGCAGCACACTTAGTGGACGTGGTGGTGCATTCGTTAAACGGTGAAATGGCGATGGGAGCCCGAGCCATTTCACAATTGGATGTCTTGGATGGGCCCTACTCTCTTTATGCAAGACTCAATGCGACCTGTACTCCGATGGGGGCGCGGCAACTGAAAGAGTGGTTGCAGCACCCGCTTGTTGACTATACGGGCATTGCGGAGCGATCGGCGACGGTGGCATTTTGGGTATCGCACGCCGTCGAACGCGATCAGCTTCGTGAGGCGCTAAAAACCATGGGTGACCTGAGTCGTCGTGTGGCGCGAGTCGTGCTAGATATCGGGAAACCGCGCGATGTGCTGGGTATACATGACGCGCTGTCGGTAGTTCCTACCGTCCTTGACCTCGTCACTCGCAGTGGCCACTGGATGCCAGACCCAGAGATTGACTTTGAGGCGTTGTCTCTCTTGCGGGACCGTATTGGTGTGATCGAGCGAACCCCTGTTCCCGCACGGTGGGACGATACTCCCCTCATACAACGTGGGACTGATGACCATGTCGACCGACATCACCTGCTGCTGGAGAATCAGCGCCAGGCCCTATTAGCGTTAGAAGACGAGGAGCGCCATCGGTCGGGAATTAAGTCTCTCAAGGTAGGGTATCATCGAACTTTTGGCTATTATCTGGAGGTTTTACGGAGTCAGGTAGCACTGGTGCCGACGGATTGGCAACGGCGGCAAAGCACCACTCACAGCGAACGATTTTCGTCTGAGCCATTGCAGATGCTCGAGCGCGCGATCCATAGTGCAGAACAGGACTTGCGATCGGAAGAAAATCAGTGGGCACAAAATTTGCAGGCGTGGGTTAAGGAAGCGGCGGCGCAACTGACGCGCTGTGGCCACTGGCTGGCTGAGGTAGACGTGCTGGTGGCGTTAGCTGAAGTCGCAGTGCGTAGCCGATGGGCCCTGCCACAATTTCATGAAAAAATAGAGGGTATGGAGATGCGTGATATTCGTCACCCAGTATTGGAAGGACTGCTACCCGAATATGTAGCCAGCGACCTGGCGGTGTCAGGCGTGGAAAGTACGCTCATTATTACCGGACCCAACATGGGTGGCAAATCGACGTTTATGCGGGCGGTGGCGCAGAATGTGATTTTGGCGCAGATGGGGGCGTTTGTCGCGGCGCGTGAGTATCGTGCGCCCTTATTTGATGCCATTCACACGCGGGTCGGGGCAGACGATGATCTTGCTCGAGGACAGTCCACTTTTATGGTGGAAATGGAAGAAGTGGCCGCCATTTTGGCGACGGCAACCGCTCAGAGTCTCATCATACTGGACGAATTAGGACGCGGGACGTCGACTTACGATGGTTTAGCCATTGCGCAGGCAGTCATCGAACAGCTGGCCTCAGCGGATGGCCCCATGACGCTCTTTGCGACCCACTATCATGAATTGACTTCACTGGCACAAAGTCAACCGCGGGTTATCAATTTAACGGTTGAGGTCGATGAGCGGTCGTCAGGACTAGTGTTCACTCACCGGGTGGTGCCGGGATCTGCCTCGAAGTCCTATGGGCTGGAGGTCGCAAAATTGGCAGGAATTCCTCCTTCCGTCATCCGGAGGGCTGAATACCACTTGAGATCACTGGAACCGGGGCACCGCGGGGTGCCAGGGGCAGCCGAGATTATCCCGGAGCAACTGACGTTCTATGACGGTCAATCGACGGTACGGGATCTGATGGAAGCGCTGCGTGGTCTCGAACCCGATGCGATCTCGCCGCGCGAGGCTTGGGCGTGGGTTGACGAATGGAAGCGGCGTCTGGATGACGATGCCAAGGGCGGGAAGCGATGAGGGCCATTCATCGGTTGGATCCAGTGGTGGCCAATCAGATTGCTGCGGGAGAAGTGGTGGAGAGGCCGGCATCCGCGGTCAAAGAGTTAATCGAGAATAGCCTTGACGCTCAAGCGTCACAAATTCTCGTTCGGGTGGAGGACGGAGGTCGCACCCTCATAGACATTCGGGATGACGGAATGGGCATTGCCGAGGAGGATGTAGCCCTCGCCGTAGAACGGCATACCACTTCGAAGTTAACACGTCTCGAAGACTTGGAAACACAAAGCACGTTAGGATTTCGTGGCGAGGCGCTAGCGGCGATTGCGTCTGTCAGTGAACTGCGAATAAGTTCTCGTACGGGATTGAGTGCGGTAGGATATCAAGTGCAGGTGGACTACGGAATGGTGTCTCCCGTCACTGCGGTGGCGATGGGACGGGGTACACGAGTCCAGGTGAGGCACTTATTTAGTCAGCACCCTGCGCGCGCCAAGGCCTTGCGGAGTGCCTCTGCCGAGTTTGGGCAGATTCAGCATATTGTGCAGCAGTTAGCCATTGGTCGGCCGGATGTTCAGTTTGAACTGACGACAGCGGAACGCACGGTGTGTCAAACGCCGGGCCAAAATGATGCTCTTGCCGCTCTTTTAGCGGTGTTCGGTCGCGACCTCGCGAATGACGTGATACGGGTACAGTACACCAGTGAAAGAGGATGGAAAATTTCAGGGTTCATTGCGCCCGCGCATCGGCACCGAGCCAATCGCTTTGGACAGGCTCTTTATATCAACGGCCGTTGGATTACCAACTACGGCCTGAGAGCGGTGGTAGAAGAGGCGTTTCGACCTCAGTTGCCCCATCGGCGGTTTCCTTATTTTTGGCTATGGATTGAGTTGCCGCCCGTGGAAGTGGACCCCAATGCGCATCCCTCTAAGGCGGAGGTGCGCATCTATGAAGAGCATGTGTTGAAGGCTATGCTCTATCGGCAAGTGCATGATGCCTTAGTCCGTTCCTCGAGCAGTATTGCCATGGGTGTACCTGATGAGAGACTGTCGCAAGGGACGGATTCGGAAATAGGCCCGTCTTCTAGAGAAGCTTTGCAAGGTACGTTGTTTGATGAGGTATCCAGCGCTAGCGAGGGCTCCGGAGCCGGAGAGGTCTTGCATCAAGAATTTCGCGATCTCACGCCGTTAGCCCAATGGCACGCTAAATACATCGTGGCTCAAGGCCCGAAGGGGTTGTATTTAGTCGACCAACATGCGGCTCACGAGCGTATTTACTACGAACGTTTTCGCCGACATGGTGCGCAACCGACCTTGGCTCAGTCACTGCTCATCCCCATTTCCGAGACGCTGTCGGGCCAAGAGTGGTCAGTCCTTCAACACCATGGCGATGACCTCCTTCGCATGGGATTTCAGATTGATACTCTCGGCGGACGCACAGTAGTGATACGCGCGGTGCCTACGGCCTTTCATGACTTAGATAGCCATCAAGGGCTCTTTCGTACGGTGATTGAACTGATGAGCGGGGACTTGGCTTTCGGTCAGCATCCGGTGAGTTGGGCGGAGGACGCGTTTTATGCCATGGCGGCGTGTAAGGCGGCTATTAAGGCCAATCGTCCGCTGTCGCAGCTAGACATGGTGCAATTGCTCGAGGAGATGAGCCGGGTGAACGACCCCCGGGGGTGCCCTCATGGGCGGCCGACGCTCATCCTATTGACGTTGGAGGAGGTAGACAGGCGATTTGGACGACGAGCATAGCCAAGCTACCGTCCCCGTGCTGGTCATAGCTGGGCCGACGGCAGTGGGCAAGACGGAGATCGGGCTGAGAGTGGCCAGAGCGCTTCATGGTGAAATAATTTCTGTGGACTCTGCAGCAGTGTTTCGCGGACTAGACATTGGTACGGCGAAGCCGAGTCTCCAAGATCGAGCGCAGATTGCGCACCACATGATTGATGTTGTGGATCCTCAGGATGTATTCTCGGTTGCGGATTTCCAACAGCAGGCAGCCGCGGCCATGGTGGCGATCCAACGTCGCGGCCACCTTCCGGTCATCGTAGGGGGAACGGGATTATGGATACGGGCATTGATTCGCAACTATGATTTTCCTAAGGAAGCCGATCGGTCACCGTTAAGACAAGAACTAGCACATGTTGCTGCCAGGTACGGATTGGATTCCCTTGCTCGTCAACTTAGGGTGATTGACCCCAGAAGTTACGCCGCGATTCACCCGAACGATCAACGTCGCCTGATTCGCGCAATCGAAGTATTTCAGACGACCGGCAAGCGATTGGTTCGTGATGCGTCTCCTGCTTCCCCTTTTCGCGCGGTGTACTGGGTGATGACGCGTCCGATCGCGGAATTGAATGAACGAATCGCGTTGCGCTCGCGGATGATGATTGAGTCGGGGTTGGTTGGTGAGGTGGCGAATCTTTTACGGTCGGGCGTGTCACCTCGGGCACAAAGTGTCAATTCCATTGGGTATCGTGAAACGATTGACTATCTTTATGGACGTCTGACCGAACGCGAGCGCGATGATCTCATCATTCGCCATACACAACAGTTTGCCCGTCGACAACTTACATGGTTTCGTTCCGAAAAGGACGCAAGATGGTTGGACCTATCTTCGTGGTCGCTTGAGGAGGCAGAAGAGAAGATTGTCGCGGCAATGCAGCGCGAGCAGCGTCCATAATATCCATGTCGGTGGCCTATTGGCAGAATTCTTGCTGTCCGATGAGGATGTCTGGTTTGAGAGTTTGCATCCAAGCCGAGTGGGGCAGCGAGGGATTAAAGAAATAGAGCGCCCCCGGGGTAGGATCCCATCCCGATGCAGCGGCTTGCGCTGCCATGAGCGCTTCGGCAGAGGGGGCGGCGTAATACGCTCCATCGCTCACGCTGTCGAACTGCCCGGGTTGAAAGATGACTCCTGAAAGCGTTTTCGGGAATCCGGGTGTGCGCAACCTATTGAGCACGACGGCGGCCACAGCCACCTGACCTAGGTAGGGCTGGTTACCGGCCTCGCCTTGGATAAGGTGCGCAAGCATCAGGATGTCCGCGGAGGGGAGCGTCGATGGAGGGAGCCCGAGACGGGGTGCCGTAGATAGTGTCGTGGCGATGGAAGACGATTTGGCGGTCTCCAGGCGGTCAACAGCGCGCCCTCGTGTTGTCAGCGGGATTACTAGACGTTGGCCTGCCTTAATTTGGGGTCCAGTCAGGTGGTTCGCTGACTCTATTTCAGCGATGCTTACTCGATATTGCAGGGCGATCTGTGAGAGCGTATTTCCCCACTGTACCTCATACCATTGAATGTGTATCACTTGGGGATGATTGTCATCCGGAGCATCAATGCGACCTTTGGCGGCTATCCCGATGAGGATCCGTAAGTCGCTGCCTTTGGCATGCGGCGCCGTTACCGGGAATTTTTCGACAGGTAGTCGCGGGGGTGCGATCGCATCATGCGTGATATGAGAAAATGCCAGTCCGAAGAGGAGCGCGATGACGGCAGTAATGATCGGTTCAAACCATCGCGAGCGAGTGAACGGGGAGGGTGCGCTGGAGGATATGGACATTCGCTTTCCACCTTTCAAGTTCTTGTCCATATATGTATATGCAGGCATATCCCAAATTCTTCCTCATTTTTCATGGTGAGCAATCGGACAGATTTTCTGTCCCGACTCGTATAGTGAGGTAATAGGGAATGGGGGGAAATCCATGGCGCACATGTATTCGCACGAGGGGACCACGCCAGGGTCTCCTGAAGAGGTGTTTTACCGGGTCGAAGCCGGTACTTTGGCACCAGATTCCGCCATGGAACTTTTAATGCGCTTTCAGGCAGATCGAGTAAAAGGGGGAAATGCACCCGTAAAACGTGAGCGGATGGAATCGATGCGGGAATCGGCGGATGAGGTGCTCGAGGAATTTGCACAGCTTGTGGGACTTTTGGAGATCAAACGCATTATGAACGACATTCGATGCTATGTGCAAATCCAGGAAATGCGGGACCGCATGGGTCTTCTACGGAGTCAACAGAGCTTTCATATGGTCTTTTCCGGACCTCCTGGGACGGGCAAGACCACCGTTGCGCGCTATATGGGAAGGCTATTTCAGTCCTTAGGAGCCCTCCCCAAAGGGCATATGATCGAGGTTGAACGTGCCGATTTGGTGGGAGAATATATTGGCCATACCGCGCAGAAAACGCGGGATATGGTCAAGCGGGCGTTAGGCGGGGTATTGTTTGTTGATGAGGCGTATTCCCTAGCCCGCGGAGGGGAAAAAGATTTTGGCAAAGAGGCTATCGATGCTTTAGTGGCGGCCATGGAAAATCACCGTGATGAGCTCTTAGTGATATTGGCCGGCTATCCTGACGAAATGCGCTCGTTTATGGACAGTAATCCCGGGCTTTTATCTCGCTTTCCCATCCGTCTCGAATTCCAAGACTATAGTGCGCTGGAGCTAGTTCAGATCGCTGAGTTGATGGTACGCGATCGTGACTACCAACTTTCCGCCGACGCCAAAGCGGGGCTTTTGCATTTACTGGGCGACCATGAAGGCTATTGGCATCGTAATGCCGGCAACGCTCGTATGATGCGGAATTTATTGGAACACAGCATCCGTAGGCAAGCGGTACGCTTGAGCGCAAGGCGATTACCGCTATCACGTCACGATTTAATGATCTTGACCTGGGCTGACTTCGAAGGAGGTGGGCAATAGTGGAGCTCCTCATTGTGGGTAAGCCGAATGTGGGGAAAACGCTTCTTCTGATTAATTTTGCCGCCTACCTAGGGGTCAAGGAGTTGCGTATCGATGTAGACGATGGCGAGGGGGTGGCCCGACGGGAAAATCTCAGCTTGGAGCGAGCGCGTCGAGACCTGGTATCGCTGGCCTCGCCAAAAACACAAGGCCTACAAACCGTAGTGCTAGAGCCGGCTATAGCGCGTCAACGTGCGGCGCTCGTGGTCTTAGATACTTGTGGTATTGCCGAGGGAATTTCCGAGCAGGCGCAAGAACGCCAGCAAGTGGCGTTAACATTGGAGAGAATATTCCGGGCGGACCTCATTTTGCATGTGGTGGACGCCTCCGCGACGACGTTGCGCCGCATTGAGACGCCGGGTCCATTTGACTTCGCGTTAGCAGAGTATGGTCGGATGCACACCCGATATTTCTTGGCGGCCAATAAGATGGACCGCCCGGGATCCTCAGATGGATATCGCTTACTTAAGGAGCGCTTTCGTGGACTCTCGGTGACTCCCATCTCGGCCATGACACGTCGAGGGTTCCGTGAGGTGAAATACTGGCTCTTTCGTGCAGTTCTCTAGCCGATTTTCGTATCTGATAAAGTGCGGTATGATGTGACGACGAGGAGGCGGACACCACGAATCTTGAGCATAACGCACAATTACGACAGCAGTGGCAAGGTATCGAACAGGTGGTGCGTGCCAACACGCGGCGCATGGTGGACGCATTCCGATTGAGCGGGTTAACCTCCGTGGATCTGATGGGGAGCACCGGATATGGGTATGATGATCGAGGAAGGTCTCGTCTCGATGAGATTGTGGCCTCTGTGTTTGGCACGGAATCAGCCATGATGCGTTCTCAATGGGCCTCTGGCACGCATGCTCTGACGACGGCCTTAAAGGCTGTCACGGTACAAAGCGGCCGTTTGGTCATTGTATCGGGGACTCCTTACGACACAATATTGCCAACGTTATCGCAGTTGGAGAAAAGAGGTGTCAAGGTGGAGATTGGCTACCTCAGTGTGCAAAGTGACCGAAGGGTGTTTCCGGCGGATTTAGCACCGCGCGATGTGGTCTATATTCAGCGCTCGCGAGGCTATGCGAGTCGACCGTCGTGGGGAAAATCCGAGATTGCTCCGATTGTGGAGTGGGCCCGTCAGGCTCACGCTATTGTCATGGTGGATAACTGCTACGGAGAATTTACCCAGCCTGAGGAGCCCGGGCATTGGGGGGCAGACTTAGTGGTTGGAAGCCTCATGAAGAATCCCGGGGGGACGATCGCTCCCACCGGAGCCTATGTTGCCGGTCGGCGCGACTTAGTTCAGCAGGTCGCAGAAGAACTCTATTCGCCCGGCATCGGTGGCGAGGTTGGTGCGACCGCTCCGTATCTGCGGCTTATGGCGCAAGGATTCTTTTTGGCACCGCAATTAGTGGGAGAATCTCTCATGGGCGGCCTCTACCTCAGCCATGCGGCTTTTCAGCGGGGAATTGCGGCTTGGCCCGCCTATGATGATGCCAATCGCAACGATATCGTGGTGGCATTGGATCTAGAACGCGCGGACCGAGTGGTCGCATTTTGCCGTGCGATTCAAGCGTGGTCTCCTGTCGATGCCACAGCCAGTCCCGAACCGTGGCAGATGCCGGGATATGATCACCCGGTCGTCATGGCGGCAGGTGGGTTTGTGTCCGGCGGCTCTTTGGAACTGTCGGCGGATGCACCGATGCGGCCGCCGTACACGGTCTACGTGCAAGCAGGAACGAATCGCTGGCACACCGAGTTAGCTGTTGATGCCGCGTTAAATAGCTTTATCGATTAAATGACCGGACCAATCCGATCACTCGACCGATGACTTGGATGTCTGGATGCCGTATGGGTTGATATCGATCATTGGCGGGGTTCAACTGAACGTAGTCGGCGTGGCGCTCGAAATATTTGACCGTCGACTCCTCACCAATGAGGGCAATCACAATTTCGCCGTTATTGGCGGTTTCGGTCAATTCGACGGCCACCATGTCACCGTCATAAATGCCGGCATTAATCATCGAATCGCCCTGCACCCGAAGAAAGTAGTCCGGTGCGCGCGTAAAGAGGTCTTTAGACAATCGAAAGCGGGATTCTTGATTCTCGACGGCCAACACTGGTACACCGGCTGTGACGCGTCCGATAAGGGGGGCATCAATGGCGATCGGACGGTCCTGAACGCTCCAAGCGCGACGCTTAGTGGCGGGATGAGACAGTCGGCCACTTGTTTCCAACGCTTTAAGGTATCTTGCAACACTGGCGGTAGAGCGTAGACCCACGGCGGCACCAATCTCTCTAACTGATGGCGGATAACCGTTTTGGTCAATATATAATTCAATAAAAGAAAGTATTTGATCTTGTCGATGAACTCCACTTTGTCGCGTCATGGTAACTCCTGTTTTTGAGCCTCATTATAGCATGGAATGAGCAACGAGGAGGCGAGCGTTTGATTCGAGCGCGGCATACATTGGTGGCACTTGTGGGAATCTTCCTCTACTTTTTAGCGGCATGGGGGAGTGCGCACGAGAGTGCTTCAGGGAGTGCCATTTTATTGGCCGTAGTGAGTATCTTTGGGCTTGGCGCGGCGGCGTATCTCGGATGGGGGATGTGGTCTACCTCCGTGATCACATTATTGGCGTCAGTGGCCATCCTCCTGGTGGCCCCCAACCGCAGTGTGGGCGTTGTCCTGGTAGCCCTCGCTTTTGCGCTCACCGTCAGTTGGTGGAGTGGTCGCACTAGTCGTTGGCCGCTGTCGCCACTGGACGCCTTTATGCCTATCGTTGTTATGGTGTTAGTATCTTTGAACTTGTCGGCGATGCTCTCTTTGAGGGCACACGCCGTCACTACGCATAGTGTCTATGCGCTGGTCATATTATATTTGGCCACACCTCCTTGGGAGTGGGCGGTGTCAATAGCAACTTTGGTGCAGTGTGGGTATTTGGCTCAATTCATCCGCGAGCGCTATCGATTGCATGTATCTTTCTTGAGGAATATGGGTTTGGGCATCTTGGTCGGGGTCGGCATGATCTTCCTGACGGCGGTCATCGTGAGTCTCGAAACACAAGGATTTCATATTCACGTGGTGGCTAATAACCCTTTTGTCACCACCCCCGGGCTGAGGAATCATCGCATTCTGCCCGCTCTTTTGGTGGGCATCGGCGTCATCATCCTAGCACCCATTGCGGAAGAGGCGCTGTTTCGAGGCGTCCTCTTTTCCACGCTATCAGAGCGTTGGGGGTATGCGTTGGGTAGCTTAGTCTCAGCGGCAATCTTTGGGCTGGCGCATTTGGATATGACCTTGTTTGTTCCGCTGGCTGTGGCCGGATTAGTGCTCAACGCCCTTTATCGGTCGACAAAGTCGCTAGTGCCCGGGACCTTCGCTCATATGACCCTGAATGCCATTTCGGTGATTACCTCCCTCGGAATCTTGCGATGAGGATTGCTGCTCGTGGCGCCGTTCCTCTTCACTTTGCACAACATCAGCCTTCACTGAAAGCCCCACCGTCTCTGCAATCGATAGTAGTGTGATATTTTCGCTATTGCCATGGGATGGGCAAGACGCCGCTCTAGGAGGGTGTTTGGCCAATGGGTTGTCCTCCTTCTCTCGGTATGGACTATAGCGTGCTTCGCATCAGATTTTTCATGCAATAGCGTCAGAGAATCTTTTCCGAAAACATTTGCTATGGTAAAATAATGTTGCGTGCAGGTATTTGGAAGGAGTGAAGAGTGTGGATTTTTCTCTCACACCCGAACAGGAGGAATTGCGTGAGTGGGCCCATGGGTTCGCAGAGCGTGAGATTCGTCCGCTCGCCGCTGAATATGACGAGCGAGAAGAGATCCCTACGGAGGTGCTTAAGAAAGCGGCGCAAGTTGGTCTGCTGTCTTACGCCATGCCGGAAGAATATGGGGGCAGTGGGGTTACCAGCTTACTGAGCAACCTAATCATATCGGAAGAACTGTTCTGGGGGTGTGCTGGCATCGCCACAGCAATGGGGGGTATCGGTCTTGCAGCACTCCCGATTCTAGAAATGGGGAGTGAGGAACAAAAAAAGACCTGGCTTCCATTGTTTACCGATCCAGATCATGTGCGATTGGGTGCGATGTGTTTGACGGAGCCGAATGCGGGATCAGATGTAGTCAATATGTCGACGCGAGCGATTCGTGATGGAAACGATTATGTCATTAACGGTACCAAAACGTTTATTACCAACGGCGGGATTGCTGACGTTTATGTGGTCTTTGCCAAAACCGATCCCGAGGCGGGCTACGCTGGGGTATCGGCCTTTGTGATGGACAAAGACACCCCAGGATTGAGTGGCGGAAAAAAGTTTAAAAAACTAGGACTTCGTGCCAGCCATACCGCCGAGGTGCGTTTTGACAACGTGCGGGTTCCCGCCGAAAATCGATTGGGTGCCGAGAACATGGCGTTTTTAGGCGCAATGAAGATGCTTGAGCATTCACGTCCGTCGGTCGCCATCGCGGCCATAGGCGTAGCCCGAGCAGCATACGAGTATGCCCTTCATTACGCCAAAGAGCGGGTTCAGTTTGGAAAGCCTATCATCGCTAATCAGGCGATTTCCTTTCCTCTGACAGAAATGCGGACAAAAATTGATGCTGGACGTCTCTTGGCTCATCGTGCAGCTTGGCTTGCTGACAATGGATTGTCATGTAATCTGGAAGGATCGATGGCGAAGGCGTTTTGTGGTGACATTGCCATGGAAGTAACCACGCAAGCGGTGCAAACTCTCGGCGGGTACGGGTATATGCGGGATTTTCCGGTGGAGAAATGGTTTCGCGATGCCAAAATTATGTCTATCTACGAGGGAACAACGCAGATCCAAAAGCGGGTTATGGCGCGTCTGTTATAATGGCGGCAAGGTAGGAGCACACACATAGGAGGAGTTTATGATGACGACCAAGGAAGTGTTTTCTGAATTAAAGACACGGCTCGAAGCCAAAGGTGCTCAACAGTTAAGTAATTCCCAAGGAATTTATCAATTCAATCTGACGGGTGACGACGCTGCTAATTATCATGTGCGGGTCACGGAATCTACGGCCGAGGTCGAAGAGGGTACAGCGAGTGATGCTGGGGTGACGATCACCATGACGGCAGAAGATTTTAAGGCCTTGGCGCAAGGGTCCCT
>NZ_JBYCKN010000060.1:0-24211 GCF_057473405.1 Sulfobacillus sp. TH-112 | reverse complement strand
ATTTGATGGTAAAATAGTGAGTGATGCCGTAGTAGTATTGAAGACACTCTATATCGAAAGGGGGGGCTCATCTCATGAATTTAGCCGATCGTTTAGGGCGCCCTCTTGAAGATTTACGGATATCGGTCACGGACCGCTGCAATTTTCGTTGCGTCTATTGTATGCCCAAAGAAGTTTTCGGGCCATCATTTGCCTTTTTACCACGTCAAGAGTTGCTGACCTTCGAAGAAATTTCGGCTCTAGCAGAAATCTTTGCCGAATTTGGCGTCCATAAATTGCGGATCACGGGTGGAGAGCCCTTACTGCGCTCGCACATTGACGTGCTCATTCAGCGACTCGCGGAGATTCCTGGGATCGACGATATCGCCATGACCACTAACGGCGCCTTATTGACCCGGGAGCGGGCAAAAGCACTCCGCGCAGCCGGGCTGAAACGGATCACCATCAGTCTTGATTCGCTGGATGATGAAGTCTTTCAGTCCATTAACGACGTGGGCTATCCCGTGAAGCGGGTTCTTGATGCGGTTCAATCGGCGCATGACGCTGGGCTGAATCCCGTCAAACTCAATATGGTAGTTAAGCGCGGGGTTAACGACCGAGACATTGAGCCGATGGCTGAGTATTTTCGCGGCAGTGGTCATATCCTGCGTTTTATTGAATATATGGACGTGGGTACCGCCAACGGATGGCGACTCGATGACGTCATGTCGAAAACAGAAATTCTTCAACGTATCGGTCGTCGGTGGCCCCTAGACCCTGTCGCTTCCGAGAGACCCGGTGAGGTCGCCACCCGTTTTCGCTATCGCGATGGCATGGGCGAATTTGGCGTCATCAGTTCAGTCACGGAGCCATTTTGTCAGCAGTGCTCGCGGGCCCGACTCTCTCCCGAGGGTCAACTTTACCTATGTCTTTTTGCGCAAACCGGATATGACTTGCGACAGTGGTTACGTCCCAGTATCCAAAGAGATAAGATTAGAGAGGCTATTATTAAGATCTGGGGAAAGCGCGACGTTCGCTACTCTGAGCAACGCAGTGAAGCTACTTCAAAACGGCCGAAAGTGGAAATGTTTCGGATTGGCGGGTAGTGTCAACATTTTGGCTAGTAGAGAGAAGGCATCGAACGATGGATATCAGAAAAAACGCGTCATTAACCACCGAGTCCACCTGGACCGCGACCGATAAGTTGCTGTCAACCACAGCATCCGGCATTGACCAGGAACGCATTGCAGCAGCTGTTACAACCATTTTAGAAGCCATTGGAGAAGATCCCGGTCGAGAAGGACTGGTCGACACGCCAAGCCGGGTGGCGCGTATGTATACGGAAATTTTTTCGGGTCTATACCAAGATCCACGAGAGGTCTTGGCGACTCGATTTCAAGTAGGGAATAGCGAGATGGTGTTAGTCAAAGACATCCCTTTCTATTCTGCCTGTGAACATCACCTACTTCCGTTTTTTGGAGTGGCCCACGTTGCGTATTTGCCTCATGAAGGCCATGTCACGGGACTCTCCAAGCTAGCCCGATTGGTGGACATTTATGCTAAACGCCCGCAAGTCCAAGAGCGGATGACGGATCAGATTGCCAGTACCTTATACGAAGAATTAGACGCCGAAGGCGCCCTAGTGGTAGTCGAAGCAGAACACCTTTGCATGAACATGAGAGGCGTCCAAAAGCCCGGAAGCAAAACCAAAACCGTTGCCACGCGAGGAATCTATCGCGAGAACGCGACTCTTCGTGAGGAAGTCCTAAGATTACTCTAGCCACAGCGAAGGAGATGGGGACATCACTATGAATTTTGATCAGTATCTTGAAAATACATTTCGCCTTGAAGATGACATCCTCAAAGACGTGAAAGCGGATATTATCGCCCGCCACATGCCCGCAATTTTTGTTCCGGCTATCACCGGCGCGTTTTTACGCTGGTTAGTCGAATCTAACCAGAGCAAGAACATCTTGGAGATTGGGGCTTTAGGTGGATATTCGGGAATATGGCTTGCAAGAGGGCTCAACGATGACGGACACCTTACTTCCCTTGAGCTTCGCCAAGATTATGCCGATGTCGCCTACGCCAACCTATCCCGCGCTCACCTCTCCCACAAGGCCCGATATGTGGTTGGCCCAGCCCTGGACTCGTTACAAAATCTGACTAACACCGGTGCTAAGTTTGACTTTTTCTTTATCGATGCCGATAAAGGAAACTACCCGCGATATCTGGATTTCTGTCTGCAATTAGCGCATCCCGGGGCCATCATTGCGGCGGACAACACGCTCATGGGAGAGCGCGTGCTTCATTCCCAAGAGAATAGCCCCGATGTCACTGCCATTCGAGAGTATAATACCCGAGTTGCTCAAGATGATCGACTTGCAGGATTACTTCTCCCCATTGGAGATGGGTTAACCGTCGCTCGGGTGATTTGACTCTTTGTCTACCCCATCATAACGGTGGGTGCGATAGTAACGAATGGCGGGACGAAAAACGTCCAGTGATTCGTCTTTGCCCGCTTCCGCAATGACCTCCATGAGTTGCGATATCGCATCGCCATAGTTTCCCATGCGTTCCAACGTCATGGCATAAAACACCCTGAGTGCCATGTGATGAGGGTACTCCGCCAATGCACGGGAAAGAATCTGGTGCGATTCGAAAATACGCCCGATAGTACGAAGACTCGACCCTAAACCGATATACGCTTCGGGTCGATGAGCGACATCAAGTTCCATAGAGAGGGCTCTCTCATAATATGGGATAGCCTGGTCTTCTTTACCTTGATTGTCGAGAACAACCGCCACCTCAAAAAGAAGCCGCGGATTATCACTATCTTCCTCCAGCCAGGCCTTGAGTTGCCTTTCAGCCTCCGCAAACCGTCCCTTGGATTTCAAGAGGCGCACAATCGATAAATCCGGTGCATTGTCCCGCATGCAGATTCTCCACCTCCGTTTCGTCTATTGTACCACCCCATGACTGGCAATAACTGTAATATTTCCGGAGCTTTCTGCATAAACTGAAATATCGATAACACTGGGGAGGAATGGCGATGGCCACTGCAGTCCGACAAAACCCATGGCGCGATGCCCTGGATCAAGCACTCGATGAATTGTCCCAGGCAGAACAATCGTTTGAATGGGCTGATTTGGATCACTGCGACTACCATATCTTTCGTATTCAAGCCGCCGAAGCCAAGATTGCTCTTATCCTTCGACAGGCGCGTACAGCGCTGGGATACACGCCCAGTATCCGCGCGCTCGCGACCTCTTCGTTAGAGACCCTTAGAACGTCAAATCCTCGAGACCAGTAAAGGACGTGGCCGAGATGCTATCGTTCATGAGGCGTTGTCGACCCTGGTGTACGAATTCTTCGACCCATAATTGAAACATTAATAGCGCATATACTTTACGGCTCGCTGACTCGGATGGGGTCTGCAACTGAGCCAGTAGAGTGTCCACTTGCTGCGGATGAAATAGTCCTGAATGACGAAAATTAGCACTGGTTAAGGTATCGTAGACCAGGTCATAAAGGACTCCCCGCATCAGGTAACTCAGAGGGGTCGGAAACCCCTGCTTAGGACGATAGACCACTTTGTTTGGCAAGTACTTTTCACCCACTCCGCGAAGCACACGCTTATTATCTTTGCGGTACCGTCGTAGCGCCAACGGAATTTTAAGGGCTAATTCGACCACCTCTGGATCACAATACGGCACCCGAATTTCAAGGCCATGATGCATACCAATACGGTCGGCTTTGAGTAATACGTCATCGGGCAAAAACCAGCGAAGGTCAAAGCCCTGCATCGATTGTAGATCTGATAGGTGGCCCTGGTCATTAAAGTATTGTTGTACCGCGGGAGAGCGATCGGACGCCCTAATGGCGGGATTCAAAAGCCGTGCCTGCTCTTCCCCACTAAAGGTAAAGCCTACCCCTCGATATCTGACCGATATCGGCTCAATCGACCGCCGTAGCGCTCCCGATCCTCGGAGGTTGGCCCGAATCCACCAATTTCGCAATCCTTGAGGTAGAAATCTGAGGCGAGCTAAACTTTCCACTTCACCATATCCGGCATAGCCTGCAAAAATTTCATCCGCCCCCTCACCGGACAGCATAACCCGATGATGACGACTGGCAGCGCGTGCGATCCCATCAAGAGGAAGCACCGTGGGATCTCCGAGAGGCTCATCTAAAACATAGGCAAGTTCCCGCAGTCTCTCTGGTGTAATGAGGGGTCCGACATCGACCCGATGTAGTGGAGCATGACACCATTCGGCTACTGTGTTCGCCCATGAACTTTCGTTGTATCCCGGGAATCCCTCGGAAAAATGCGCGGACCATGCCTCTAGCGGCTGTGGGGATAGCTTAGTTGTCAAGGCGGTGAGAATGCTCGAATCAATACCACCTGATAGAAATACGCCGACGGAAACGTCAGCCACGAGATGCGATGCGACGACCTCGGTGAGTAACACGTCCAGCTGCTCTGTCCATGCCTGCAGATCCCCGAACCGATCCGGTTCCTCTAAGAGCGGACGCCAATAGGTTTTTCGGGTCACGACACGTTTTCGACCATGATGGGTTACCGTCATCTGTTCTCCCGGCATCAGCTTGGTCACATGCCGCAATAAGGTCTCTGGACCCGTAACAAAGCGATGACCCAAATAAGTGGGCAACAGATCATAATTCACTTCAGGCAAATACCCGTCAATCGCCATAAAAGCCTTCATCTCCGACGCAAATGCAAACGTATCGTCGATCTCTAGGACATAAAGCGGCTTCTGCCCGATGTGGTCACGCGCCAAAAACAGTGTCTCAGTCCTCAGATCATAGACGGCGATGGCAAACATGCCTTTGATTTCTTGAACAAACTGTGGCCCGTATTCTTCATAGAGATGAACGATCACCTCGCCGTCTGCCCTGCTGGCTAAGCGATGACCATGCGCCACTAACTTTTCGGCCAGCTCTCTAAAATTATAGATTTCTCCATTAAACACCGCGATTACGCGTCCATCTTCAGATCGGTAAGGCTGGTGGCCATGAGCCACATCTAAAATCGCTAGGCGACGCATTCCCATACCGAGTCCTTTATAGGTAAAAAGTCCCTCACCATCAGGACCACGATGTTTCAATGCTAACAACATGCCGTGTAATTCCGATGGTGCCGGCCGTAGCTCAATCCGCCAAGTCCCTGCAATCCCACAGATAATACAACACTCCTTTGCCCTATCGCCCCATAGTCTTTCGATAGTCTTCCCCCGACTGGTCCCTCACACACTCACTCGCTGGCGTCCTTGAGGCAAACAAAAAAGGCGCCTAAGCGCCCTATTGTCCACTCAATCTAGTCGAGATAATCTTTGAGCTTCTTACTTCGAGTCGGATGCCGCAGCTTCCGTAGCGCCTTGGCTTCAATTTGTCTTATCCGTTCTCGAGTCACACCAAATACTTGACCGACCTCTTCCAACGTCCGAGCACGGCCATCCGTGAGCCCAAACCTTAACCGCAAAACCTTTTCTTCGCGATTAGTGAGGGTGTCCAATACTTCTTCCAATTGCTCTTTCAAAAGTTGATATCCTGCAGCTTCCGCCGGCGCAGGAGCATCTTCATCCTCAATAAAGTCTCCGAGGTGGGAATCTTCCTCCTCACCAATGGGGGTCTCCAGGGACACCGGTTCTTGTGCTACCTTCAAGATCTCACGCACCCGCTCTACCGTAATGCCCATTTCCTTCGCAATCTCTTCAGGCAGCGGTTCCCTCCCAAATTCCTGTAAGAGTTGGCGTTGGACGCGAATCAATTTGTTGATAGTCTCCACCATATGCACCGGAATCCTGATGGTGCGCGCCTGGTCCGCAATAGCACGAGTTATCGCCTGTCGAATCCACCAGGTCGCATAGGTACTAAACTTGTATCCCTTCCGGTAGTCAAACTTCTCGACCGCCTTGATGAGTCCAAGGTTACCTTCCTGAATCAAATCCAAGAACTGCATCCCTCGGCCAACATAGCGCTTGGCAATCGACACCACTAATCGCAAGTTTGCTTCCGCAAGAGAGCGTTTAGCTTCCTCGTCCCCAGCTTCAATACGTTTTGCGAGTTCCACTTCTTCCTCTGCGGTTAAAAGGGGGACTCGACCAATCTCTTTCAAGTACATGCGAACCGGATCATCTATCGCCACACCGTCAGGAATCGCAACCTCTCGCTCTGGTTCCTCCACCTCAGGCTCTACATCGTCCGGTTGGGGTCCATGCTCAGGTTCCAATACGACTTGTTCACCGACCAACTCAATGCCTAATTCGCCGAACATCTCATAAATGCTATCAATTTGGTCTGGAGTGAGATCGACCGACTGCAGGGTATCCACTATCTCACCATATGACAGTTTTCCCCGCTCTTGACCACGCCGGATTAGCGTCTTTACTTCCTCAATCTGGGGAACATTATTTTTTCCCTGAGCCATCGTTATCCCTCCTTTCGACCTTGATATTGCGCGATCCGTTGCCCAATGCGACGAATGTCACTCATTAATTCCGGGCTCACATCGCCTTGACGCGCTCTCTCCCTCAAGCGATTCCAGTCTGCGTACGTTTCGCGACGCTCCATGGCGATAACTAAGTCGTCGATATCCGCATTCCCTCCGTCTGGTTCTTGATATTGCCACACTGCTACCATGAGCGATTCGACCTCAGGATCCAATTGTTGCTCTGTCCAGTGGGCCGGGTCACCAAAGTGACCCTGCAACAGTTCTTCTAAGATGATTGCGACCGCTTTCCCTCCCGCCCACTGAGGCAGCGCAATTTTGACGCGTGCAATCTGGTCCGGATGATTCTTCAGTGCCGCCAGTAGTCGAACCTCTAGTGTCGGAACGCTCGACTGGGCAGACACCGCCACCTCCATATTATGCCTATTTTTTCCGTTTATATGCTGGGACCCTTGCCAAGAACCAAAACTTTGTGTTAGGATGCTTGTTTGTACTCGAAACGCCTTAGACACCATCTCGAGATAACCACTCCGCTCTACCGGGTCCTTCACCGCTTGAATTAACGGTTTCACCGTCTCGACCGCTTCGGCCCGACCCCTCGGACTCATTAATCCCGGCAATTGAGCAAGACGCGTGATTTCTCTCTCCACATAAGGCAACTTATTATCACTACACGTGCGAAGCGCATCCATTCCGAGCTTCTGCACCAATTCGCTCGGATCCTTCACTTGAGGGGGCAACATGATCACATTCACCTTCATTCCCGTCCCCGAAAGAATTAAGAACGAGCGCCGAATGGCTTCTTGACCAGCCGCATCCTGATCTAACAGTAAATCCATCGTATCGCAATACCGAGAAAGATACCGCGCTTGGGCATCGGTCAATGCAGTTCCCAGCAAGCCCACCGCCTGAGTGAGGCCGGCTTGGTGGCAAGCCATGACATCAAAATACCCTTCAACCAAAATCCCTTGTTTTGCCTTACGCCATCCTGGACGAGCGAGATGGGTCCCATATAACAATTGTCCCTTATGAAAAAGCGGTGTTTCTGGAGAGTTAAGATATTTCGGCTCCTGGTCAGGCAACAGCGCCCGACCTCCAAACGCCACCACCCGACGCTCGGCATCCCAGATGGGAAACATCAAGCGCCCTCGCCAGCGGTCGTATCCTCCCCCGGAATCACGCTTCACCACGACCCCCGCCTGAATCATTTCCTCTAACCGCACCCCTCGCCGGGTCAGTACCTCTACGAGACCCTGCCAAGCGTCAGGGGCATAGCCAATAGCAAATTGCTCGACAACCGTGAGGTCCACTCCGCGCTCGTTAAAATATTCGACAAGATGTTCGCGGTGTTGTCTCTGGTTTTCAAGAAAATAGTCCTGCGTCCATTCCATCACAGCCCGCAATCGCTGGTGGGGATCGGAAGACCGCCGGTCAGAGTCCGGACGAGGAATCCCAACCTGTTCCGCCAAGCTCTCCACCACTTCGCGAAACTCCCGGCCCTCAAGCTTCATTAAAAAGGTAAAAACTGTTCCACCCTGATGACAGCCAAAACAATAAAACAACTGCTGTTCGGCATCGACACTGAACGATGCTGTTTTTTCCGAATGAAAGGGGCAAATTCCCCACCAATGCCGCCCTTTGCGTTTCAGCGCGACATGCTGCCCCACAACATCGACAATGTCGACCGCTTGTTTTACTTGATCAATCCATGTGTCACGAATTTCATACGGCATGGGAATCACTCCCGTTCGTACCGATCAAAATTCGTCATCAATCGTAATTTTCCTGCTTACGTCTAGAAATCTTGTACGAAACAACCCAAACACGCACTATTTGCAGTTTTCGATTCTTACAATAAATCGAAAGCGTTAGCTGCTCTTTTCAGGGCGCTCAGTCTCAGGAACGTTCTTAAAAGAATACCAGTAGGTGATTAAGTTCATGCCCATGAAAATCACTGCCCCATAAATTGGCGTATCCAAGAGGGTGTCCATGAGTGCTCCTCCTACTGCCGGCGTAATCATCGACGTAACCTGCGATGGTAGGGAACTAAACGCTGATACCCGGCTTCGATAGCGGCTCTCACTCGCGCTCATCACAAAAGATTGACGGGCAGGCATGCCGAGCGAATTGAACACCATGCGCAAGAGATAGAAGAAACCCGCCAATACGAATGAGGGCATAAACACCATCAACAACATCATCACAAGGCCAATTCCGCGTGTGATCGTTACAGTCTTTACGGCACCGAGTCGCTTCGCCAAGGTCGATGACCACAAATAGGGGAAGGCGGCCGCTAAATTGATGGCAGTGTACAAAAGACCAATCTCTCCTGATCCAGCACCAAACCGGCGATAAAACCAGTAGGTCAAAAGCGGTCCAAGAAAACCAAAGCCTAATCCATTCAGCGCATTGGTGAGCCCTAAACGGCCCATGAGCGTTTTGAGCGGAATGGGTGGTGGCCCGTCATGGTTCAAATCCTCACTACGCGGCTTCTCTCTTATCGGCAGCGAGACGATCGCCATGCCTAAAGATAATACCGCCGCCACGTAAAAAAGCGCTTCATAGCCATGAATGTACGTCCAGCCCACATTGTGAAGAAGGTCCGGTACTCCTGCGACTAAGGATCCGCCAGCACCGGCCAATACTCCAATGAATGAAATGCGGCCGAATGCCCACGTACGGCGCTCAGGCGCCACCGATTCTGCCACTAACGGCTGCTCTGCGGGAAACACTGGTCCCCAAGAGCCACCACTACCCGCACCGCCACCGCGGCCCACGCCTCCGAGGCCGCTCGCCAGCACCGCCCAAAAAAAGGCATGACTTTCTCCCATGACAAAACCGCCCAAGGCAGCAAGAATAGCTAGCCCAATGATGGCTCGACGCCTGCCGTAAAAATCCGCATAAAGTCCCACTGCAGCCACTAGCAATACCGTGATTGCCCCAGATAGCGCGACCACCAAACCAATGCGGCTCGCACTGTATCCTAACTTCGCGAGATACAGAGGGAAAATCACGGTTAAGAACGCCGTAATAAAACTTCTCAATCCACGTCCAATATATATCCAACGCAAGTTATGACTTGATTCCATGGATGCTACTCCTTATATCGTTTCATATTACCACTTCAGAACGGTATTGTCTTAGTGTTGAGACCGGTCTCCAATCAGCGCCTGTATTCTCTCATGAAGAGAGGCCCATGCCCGATGACGCGCAGAGGTGTTTGGGACGGAAAACAGATCCGGAATCGCCATGGTCGCATTGGCCTCAAATACCATCACCTCACCGGTATCCGAAACATCGAAGTCAATGCCGCCATAATCCCAGGGACAGCGTTGCACAATCTCTAGCAATCTCTCCCACACGGCTTCCCCTAGCGTCGTTCTGGCATCCATTAAAAAAGGCACTTCCCGGTCGCGATAAGTGATATCACGTGACCCCGTATAGTCATGGACTTTCCATTGCCTAGAAAACACAGAATGTATGGGATAGAGAGTACGCTGCACCATCATCATGCGATACTTGTGGTACTCTCCGGTGTCATGGGCCGATGGTAGCATTTCGATCACCCACACATCTCGCTCTGGCAAGTGAGTCATCACGTCCACTAATTGGTTATCAGACGCCACCCGGTGAAAGTACCGACCTCCGTGAAATCCTACCGAGCGCAATAATACCGGAAAGGTAAATCCCTCCTGGGAGAGAAGTGTCGGACGTTTCTCCAATTCTCGTTTGGCATATTGCGCAATCCGTGGTACTCGCACCCCCGGAATCCCGCTAAGACGGGAGGCCATGCTTATTCGTCCGGTAGTTTGTAGTGCCCATGGGGCATTAATCGTTGGGCCCAATTGAGCTTTGAATGTCTGCGTGGCTACCAGTGCTGGATAGGCGACGTCGGCGTCGCTAATCGCATTGAACACCACATCATGGTCGGGGATTTGCCTTCCGCGTGGCCAATATTCCACTACCAGGTTCTCAATCTGATACCTATCCGCTCGCAGGAAGAGAGCCGTGGGAGTATTACCGCCGGTCGACGAGACCAGGTGAAGCACGCGAATGGGAGACCTGTCCCTACCCGTATAGGAGACCTGCTGAAGCGGTTCGGCTGAAAACCCCATATCACGATAGTAAGCCGCCAACCCACTATCCCCAAGCTCTTCGAGCACATACGATAACCCTTGATAGGCGGACCACAAGCGGGAATTCCTGTCAATGGCAGAAAGGTAGTAGTCGCGAGCGCAATCCCATTGCGCTTCTTCACGTGAGAGGTGAGCTAATTCCAAGTAACCTGTGGGATCGTTCGGATAGGCCTCAACTAATTGGGAAAAAGTCAACCGACTAGCGTGGCGATAGTGTGTGCTCTTTAATAATCGTCCTAATTTCCACAACGCGTCAAAATGGTTCGGTCGCCTACGTAAAATATCGAGATAGCGGTCGCGTGCCAAAACCACCTCTCCTTGCCGCTCCAACTGTTCCGCCAGATGCAGGAGGTCGTGGTCGCTTTCGTCCATGAAACTCCTCTTTTCCTTAAAAGGGAGGGGCGCTATCGCCCCTCCCACGACTGAAGTACATTAGCTCAGATGCTGCAAGGCCGCCTGTGCCGCGGCTAGTCGTGCGACCGGAACGCGAAATGGCGAACAGCTCACATAATTCAGCCCCACCAGATGACAAAATTCAATGGATGACGGGTCACCACCATGCTCACCACAAATACCCACCTTAAGGTCGGGGCGCGTCTTTCTCCCTTCAGCCACACCGATTTCGATCAGTCGTCCGACCCCTTCGCGATCCAAGACCATAAAGGGATTTTCGGCCAAGATTTTTTCGGCCAGGTAAGTGGGCAGAAACTTCGACTCGGCATCGTCACGACTATAACCAAATACCGTCTGCGTCAGGTCATTCGTGCCAAAGCTAAAGAACTGCGCCCGCTCCGCGATCTTTCCGGCAATTAATGCCGCCCGAGGCACCTCAATCATGGTACCGATCTCGTATGGCAAGGGTAATGAGGTCTCTTTAGACACTTCATCATGAACCTCAGACACCAAAACCTCCATACGCTCCAGTTCCGCCGGGGTCCCCACCAAGGGAATCATCACTTCAACATGAGGATGGCCGCCTTCTTTAATGCGCTCGGCTTGCGCTTCAAATATGGCTCGTGCTTGCATTGCATAAATTTCCGGATAGACAATCCCCAGCCGAACGCCACGGAAGCCCAGCATCGGATTAAACTCAAACAAACTACGAGTCCGACGTAAAATAGCCTCCAATTTCGCGATTTCGTCGTCCTCTGAGCGTTCATACGCCGCTTTTAAGGATTTTTCGGTATCTTCCAAGTCAGGGAGAAACTCGTGGAGGGGAGGATCGAGTAGGCGGATGGTCACGGGATAGCCATCCATGGCCTCTAAGATGCCATAGAAATCGTGTCGTTGAAAGGGAAGTAAGCGGGCTAACGCCTTCTCACGCTCCTTTAACGTTTCCGCCAAAATCATCTCTTGCACGATAGGAAGACGATCTTGCCCCATAAACATATGCTCGGTTCGGCATAGCCCGACCCCCGTAGCTCCGAATTCGCGCGCTTTCTGTGTATCTTCAGGAGTATCAGAATTGGCATAAACTCCTAATTTACGGTAGCGATCTGCCCAAGACAACAGCGTAGTAAATTCGGGCGATAGTTGCGGTTCAACGGTCGCCACCTCTCCTAACATTACGCGCCCCGTTCCTCCATCTATGGTGATCAACGTGTTTTTCGAGATCACCTGGCCATCCACCACAAAAGTATCATCCTGTAGAGAGATCCTCACCGCCTCACAACCGGTCACGGCAGGCTTACCCATCCCTCTAGCGACAATCGCCGCGTGAGATGTCATGCCTCCACGACTTGTCAGTACCCCTTCGGCTGCAACGATGCCATGAATGTCGTCAGGCGTCGTTTCCGGCCGTACCAATATGACCTTTTCTCCTGCTTGCCCTCGTATTTCCGCCTCGTCCGCACTAAATACCACCTGACCGACCGCCGCTCCCGGAGATGCAGGGAGACCAGTAGCCAATAAATCAACGGACGCATCGGGATCAATCTGTCGATATAAGAGACGCTGAACCTGCTCAGGATCTTGGCGCATCAATGCTTGTTCCGCCGTGATCACCTTTTCGTTCACTAAGTCGACCGCGATTTTCACGGCGGCACGAGCGGTCCGTTTCCCACTGCGGGTCTGAAGAATATACAATGTGTTTTCTTGGACGGTAAACTCAATATCTTGCATGTCATGATAATGTTGTTCGAGGGTCTGACAGACAGCTTGTAGCTCTTGAAACGTATTGGGCATTTCAGACGCCATAAATCCAATTTCCTTCGGGGTGCGAATGCCCGCCACGACATCCTCACCTTGCGCGTTGGTTAAATATTCTCCATACATTCCAGGCTCTCCGGTATTGGGGTTTCTCGTAAAAAGTACCCCAGTCGCCGAAGTATTGCCCATATTACCGAATACCATCGATTGCACATTGACCGCGGTTCCCAGCGTCTCAGGAATTTTATTGAGTCGACGGTACACGATGGCCCGCGGGTTACGCCAAGAATCAAACACCGCAAATATCGCCATTTCTAGCTGTTCACGAGGCTCATCGGGAAAATCCCGACCGGTCGTCTTTTTGACCAATGCCTTATATTGACCAATCAAGGCTTCCCAGTGCTCTTCCTTTAGCGCGGTATCTTCCTTTACGCCAAGTGACTGTTTCATCTCTTCTAAAATTCGCTCAAAGTGCGCATGCTCCATATGCATGACCACATTGCCAAACATTTGAATAAATCGGCGATAGCTATCGAGAGCAAATCGACGATTCTGCGTGCGCCGTGCCATACCCTCGGTGGTGTCACGGTTCAATCCCAAGTTCAATACCGTATCCATCATACCGGGCATGGAAATAGGGGCTCCAGAGCGCACAGAGACTAATAGAGGATTTTCCGCATCGCCTAGTCGTCGACCTAATTTCTCTTCCAATAGCGATAAATGATGGAACACCTCGTCCATCAGTCCGTCGGGAATCTTCGCATCCTGCTGGTATTCATTACACGCCTCTGTGGTAATCGTAAATCCCGGCGGTACGGGCAACCCAATCCGGCTCATTTCTGCCAAACCGGCTCCTTTGCCTCCTAATCGTGCCCGATCCTCTCCGTCACCCTCTTCAAACTGGTAAACGTACCGCGTCATGGTGCCGTAGCCTCCTTATTTCGCAGTTCTAACACGCGCGTGGCTGTTTCTTCCACCGCGTGATTACTCACATCAATTACGGGACACTTTAAGCGATTAAAGACGTCCCAGGCATAATCCAGTTCCACCATAATCCGCTCCATAGTGGCATACTGAGCCGAGGTTCCCAGTCCCAAACTCTTCAACCGCTGACGGCGAATCGACATAAGCAGCTCGGGGTCAATAATCAATCCGACAGCCTTTAATCGGCCTTCACGAAACACTTCGCCAGGAACTGGCACTTCGGGAACCAACGGAACATTCGCCACTTTGAGACGATGATTCGCCAGGTACAAGCTCACCGGCGTCTTGCTGGTCCGAGACACCCCGAGTAGCACAATGTCTGCACTGAGAATGCCTTTGGAGTCCTTGCCATCGTCATACTTCACGGCAAATTCGACAGCCTCAACCCGAGCAAAATATTCCTGGTCGAGCCGATGGCTAAGCCCAGGAATCATTCTCGGCGGTGACTCCACCACCGACTCAATCGCGCTCAAGACGGGGCCCATCACATCGACGTGGGGAATGTGATGCGCATCGGCGGCCGTCGCCAGATACTCACGTAATTCTGGCCGCACCATCGTATAAATAATCACCGAAGGACTTCGCTGAGCACGCACCAACACGCGATCGATCCCCTCTTGGTCGACCACGTAGGGTACCCGTTCGATACGAATATCCGTACTGCTATCGAACTGAATCGCAGCGCCGTGTGCCACCCGCTCCGCCGTCTCACCTAACGAGTCGGAGACAATGTATACCCGCGTCACGAGTCATCTCCCCTTCCGTGCTATCCTGCCAAATCCAACGCATAATATCTTCCAAACGCATCGGCAACGTGGACCAAGAGCTGCAGACGTCGCCGCCGCACACTCTCGTTCGGATCCATCACGAGCACTTCATCAAAGAACTGGTGCACCACCGGAATGATGGCTTGAAGCGCTTCCCACCAGGACTCCAAGTCTCCCTCCGGGAGAGCCAATGCCCGATTGGCCCGTTGCAACAACTGCTCTTCAATGCCTGAATAACCATCAAGCGGCTCGGTGGACCGGTCTGCCACCGGAGCGATAATGCGCGCAATCCTCTTTGCTGCCTCCAAAACCTCGTTATAGCCTGATTGCATACGGCGCTCCTCTAAAAACGTCAACCGCGAAAAGAGGTCCTGCCACCCAAACTCCTTCACCAGAGTCGCCTGAATCACTGAAAGAGACCACTCTCTTTCCAGCTCGGAAGCCAACCGAGACTGGACTAACGCGAGAACCTCAGCTACTACTGAGGAGCCACTGTTATAGAGTGGCGCCATAACGGTAATCAATTGGCGCAATGAATGCCTACCGAGAATGGGAGTTTCCGCTACGATACGCCCTAAGCCAAGAGCGGTTCGACGCAAGCCGAACGGATCCTCAGAGCCACTCGCCTTGATTCCCTGGGAGTAAAATGCCATTAGCGTATCGACGCGATCCAACACCCCTAAGGTTTGCCCCACCCGAGCGTCTGGGACCCGGTCGCCAGGAAATCCGGGATGATATTGTTGAGCAATTGCTTCAGCGATTTCTGAGGACTCGCCGTCGAGACGAGCGTAAATCCCCCCCATTTCCCCTTGCAATTCTGGGAATTCCGATACCACCTGCGTCACCAAATCACACTTATATAGATCAATCGCTCGCACCAGCATCGCTTCTTCAGCCGACGTTAACTCCCACATGTCACGCGTATCGTGAAAGGCGCTCTTGACCCGGGAAATTTTGTCCGCATAGGTACCTAATTTGGCATGCAAGGTCACATCAGCCAAATGTTCTTGATGAGACGCGAGGGGGGCATGGCGATCCAACTCAAAGAAATAGCGCGCATCAGACAGTCTTGCACGAAGGACTTTCTGGTTCCCTCGACGCACCAAATCCAAATCTTCGCCAATGCCGTTGCGGACCGCCAAAAAATGAGGCAACAACTCTCCTTTTGCATCCACAATAGGGAAGTACCGCTGATGCACTCGCATAGCGGTGGTTAAGATTACTTCGGGGAGTTGCAGAAATTCCGACTCGAACGTACCGATAAACGGCGTCGGCCACTCTACGAGATTAGTGACTTCTTGAAGCAAATCCGCATCCCATATCACCCGTCCGCCTACATCTGCCGCCAAGCTGTCACCTCGTTCCTGAATCAGTGTACGACGTGTTTGCGGGCTAGCCATGACCCGTCCTTGTTCTAAGGCTGCCCAATACATTTCTATGTTTTCCACCGGCAACGCCTGAGGAGAATCGGTACGATTGCCGTATGTAAAATTCCCTGCCCGCGCCCCGAGAGCCTCTCCGTGGAGGACATGGTTGTTCAACAAGAGAACTAACCACCTTACCGGACGAATAAATCGATAATCCTGAGTAGTCCAGCGCATGGTCCGTGGCTGGGGTAAACTGGCCAAAACCTCTTGTACGACTCGAGGAATAATCTCCTCTGCTGGCCGCACCGGTTTGATAACCACCGCCGTAACATATTCCTTTTCCCCCACTACGGATTGACCAAGGGACGCAGGGTCGATGCCGGGCCGTTTTAAAAATCCCGTTAAAGCTGGCGTTGCCTCGCCATTACGATAGGCCACCGACACCTGAGGTCCGCGAACAACCTCATTCCCCTCCTCCTGCATTGTAGGAATTGCCCCCTGAAAGATGAAGCGGCGCGGCGTGAACTGCATCGTAGCGCCCTCAACTGACAGTCTCTCGTCGCGAAATGCATTAATAAGATGATTCTCGAGTTTCGCGGCAATCTCCTCGATGTAGCGACTCGGGACTTCCTCGACACCCACTTCAATTAAGACCTTACTTCGCATCCACGTTCGCCCCTTCTAAATAAACCTCGGCAGCGCGCCGCGCTAGCGCACGAATTCGGCCGATATAGGCTTGCCGTTCAATCACGGCAATGGCTCCTCGGGCATCCAAGGTGTTAAACAAGTGATTGGCTTTGAGAAGATTTTCGTAGCCAGGCCGCACCAATCCTCGCTCCAAAAGGCGCAGTGCCTCCTTTTCATGAATACCAAAAAGTTGCGTCAGGAGATGCGGATCGGCCGCCTCAAAGCTATAGGTGGCTTGCTCAAACTCCACCCGCTGAAATAAATCCTGGTAGGTGACCCCGGGGCCCCAAGGGACCGACCAGATGTCGTCGGATTCCACCAGATAGCTAGCAAGACGTTCAATACCGTAGGTCAATTCGACTGCCACGGGACGACATTCTTGACCCGCCATTTGCTGAAAGTAAGTAAATTGACTAATTTCCATCCCATCCAGCCACACCTCCCAACCCAGCCCCGATGCGCCTAGCGTTGGGGCTTCCCAATTGTCCTCAACCAATCGAATATCATGGCGCGTGCGATTCAAGCCGAGACTTTCTAAACTTTTGAGATAGAGCTCCACGACATCGTCCGGGGCTGGTTTCAGCATTACTTGAAATTGATGATGCTCATACACGCGATTGGGATTTTCTCCATAGCGTCCGTCCACCGGCCGACGACTCGGCTGCACATAGGCCACCTTAAACGGGCTCGGACCCAGCGAGCGGAAAAAGGTTAATGGGCTCATGGTGCCTGCTCCCATCTCAATATCATAGGGCTCGGCCAACAGGACCCCTTGGGCTCTCCAATACTGTTTCAATGTCATTATCAAATCTTCAATGGTCGTAATGCGCAACGCCAACCCTCACCTTCTTATCCCTTGCCCAGTCGATTGATGCTGGATAAAAATTCTTGTGATTTCAAGGACTTCCCGGTGTGACGCATGAGATAGCGAAAAAAGAGGGACTCCAGTTCCTTCCGCATGGTCCCTTTCACATCCGCTTGCCCAAACTTTCGGGGAGGTTCCTTCAACCAGTATTGTAAACTACGTAAGCTGCCGAGGCTAATCGTGACGACCTCCCCAGAGACGGCGCGCGGCGCACAATTCGGGCAATAGACCCCACCTTCTAGCATGTCAACCTGAAGTGGGCCGCTCTCTAGCCCAGAGTGGCAAGCACTGCAATTCTCCCAATCCGGGCCAAAGCCTGCCACCTCAAGCAATCGAAATCCGGCCGCGAGTCCGACCGCAGCCGGTGGACGGCCTGCATTGAACGCCTCTAAGGCACTCATCAACAAATAAAAACTTTGTTCGGACGGCTCGCGCTCGGGAAGCAATTGGTCGACCACATCAACAATTACCATGGCCCAGCCGAGGCGATCCAAACTCTCGGGAATACGCGCAAACCCCTGCTGTAGTTCTGCTTCCGTCACGGTGTCAAGCGTCGATCGCCCATGATAAAGCGTGACCACACTCAACGTTAAGGGACTAATCTGTCCTTGCAACTTACTTTTGGGGCGCCTTACCGCTTTAGCAATGGCACCAAACTTCCCGGTCTGAGCCCCAAAAAGCGTCAATAGTGCATCGTGATCGCGATAGGCGCGAGACTTCAAGGTAATGACATGATCAGAATAAATGGCCACAATTACTGCTCCGGGTCCTGATATCCTAAGCGCCGAAGCCAAGCATCCTGATCGCGCCAGCGCTCTCGAGCCTTCACCCATAAATCTAAATAAACTTGATGCCCGTAGTACTCCTCCATCTCACGGCGCGCATTGCGTCCGATATCTTTGAGCATTCCCCCACCTTCACCGATCAAAATCGCCTTTTGACCCTCACGCTCAACGAAAATGGTCGCACGTACATACGTGAGGTCCGGACGACGTGGAGTTCGTTCATCGACAACCACCGCTACAGAATACGGTATTTCTTCACGGGTCCGTTCAAGGACGTGTTGGCGAATGACCTCGCCGATATAGAAATCCTCACTTTGATCCGTCACCATCTCTGGCGGATAGTACGGCATACCTTCAGGCATGGTAGCTAGGGCCTGACCGACCAGCGCCTCCAACCCGGTTTCGTGCTGAGCTGACACCACAAATTGATTATCGTAAGACATCATGGCGCGATATGGGTCCCATCGATCTTTGACATGTTGTACCAAGTCCGCCTTATTCAGGATAAGCCACGTGGGAATGTGACTACTGCGACAAAACGCGGCCACCCAACGATCTTCTTCTTTGGGAGGATGGCTAATATCCACAATATGCCACACTAAGTCTGCGTCCTTGGCCGATAAACGCGCGGTTTTGTTCATCCGTTGACCCAATTTATGTTCGGCACGATGAATCCCTGGGGTGTCTACCAAAACAATTTGCGCATCGGGACGGTGATAAATTCCCACAATACGATTTCTCGTGGTCTGGGGCTTTGGCGTTGCGATGGCCACTTTACGTCCCAAAATGGCATTAAGTAACGTGGACTTACCCACATTGGGCTTGCCCACGAGCGCTACAAATCCTGAACGATACGTCATCGCACCTTGTCCCCTCCTCTATCTAGCAGCCATTATTGGTCGCGATCTACTAAATCGTGTTTGGTAAAGCTCAATGGTAAGAGTTCTGACAGCATCATCGTCCGCGGCGAGGCAGTATTACTAACCTCGCCCAGTACCACTTCCAAATCTCCAAATTCAGATAATACCTGTCGGCATCCACCACACGGCGTAATGAGGTCCGGTCCTGGCCCGACAATCGCCACGCGAATAAATTTCCTGTATCCTAACGCGCAGGCCGTATACATGGCCGTGCGCTCAGCACAGCAACCCAGTGGATAGCTGGCATTTTCTACATTTGCCCCGGTGACTATGGTGCCGTCGAGGGTGCGCAGTGCCGCGCCAACCGAAAATCCTGAGTAGGGTGCATAGGCATGCAATTGCGCTTCTTGGGCCCGTGCCAACAATTCCTCATCCAATTGCTGTCCTCCGTTCTTAATCTTCCCACACCTTGAAAACAATCATTCTTCTTGCACGCTTCCCAGAAGGCGAATAATCGCCTTGGCAATTCGACGTCCCTCCACTTGAGCCACGGTAATCTCCACGTTGTCTAAGGTGACCACTTCCCCTTCAATCGGCACGCGTCCCAAAAGATGCAATATGAGCCCCCCCACGGTATCAAAGTCTTCGTGAGGAAGATCGAGGTCAAATCGTTCATTCAATTCATCAAGGGCATATAGACCGGCCACTTCCAACACCCCGGGGGCTAACTCTTTCAAAGGTACTTCTTCAGCATCATATTCGTCTTGAATTTCCCCCACAATTTCCTCTAATAAATCCTCTGTCGTCACGATTCCTGCCGTTCCTCCATATTCATCCATGACAATCGCAATTTGAGTATGTTGACGGCGAAAATCGGCGAATAGGCTGTCGATTTTCTTGGTTTCGGGAACAAACTGGACCGGACGGGCCAATTGTTGCGCCGGGGTGTCGAGCGGTTTCTCCCGACCATAGGCAAGAATATCTCGCGCATAAATGACACCGGTAATATCATCAATGGTATTGCGATAGATGGGCACCCGTGAATGGCCCCATTCGGTTAGGCTATCCCAGACTTCTCCCAAAGTCGCCGTCTCCGGCAATGCTTGCACATCAATGCGGGGGACCATGACTTCCCGCACCACCGTATCCCCAAAGTCGAAAATACCTTGGATCATATCGCGTTCATTTGCTTCTAGGAGTCCCTGTTCCTCTCCCACCTCAACCAAGGTACGCAGCTCCTCCTCAGTCATCAAGCGGCCACCCTCAGCTTTACCACCGAAGAGACGAATCACGCCAACGCCGACCCACGTCAAAACTCGGACTATCGGATAGAAAATTTTTGCCGACACGGAAAGAAAGCCCGACAAACGAAGGGAGACTGCCTCAGCATTATGTGCCGCATAGGTCTTGGGCGTGATTTCTGCAGCCAAGAGAATGAATATGGTCATAACTACCGTCGAAACTACGACACCACTGTTGCCTAAATAATGAATAAATAGTGCCGTAGCCAAAGTTGTCGCGAGGATGTTCGCGAGGTTATTGCCAACCAGTACTGTGCCTAATAGGCGGTTGGGCTCACGCAGTAGTCGCGACAGGCGAGATGCTTGAGAATTCTCCGCTAAATTGCGGACCTTCCCTCGTGAGAGAGCCATCATAGCAGTCTCGGCCATGGAATACAACGCAGAAAAGGCCACCACCACTATCAGAGCCACAATGGGGATCCATTCAATGTGTCTCACCGAAATCCGGCTTGGCCTCCTTCATCGTTCTGCCTTAAAGGTATAATACCCCAGATAAGTATTAGCATTGCCACAAGTGCCACCATCACGCTCCATAGTAGAAATGGACTATGACGCCATCGTACCATAAATTGCGCACCAAAATTGCCCAATCGCGGGAGATAGATCACGAACCCTAACGCTACTGTGGCCAGTGCCATCACCAACACAGCGCCCGCAGCCGCGTCTTTACTGATCTTGGCCAAGGGGTGATATTCAGGACTTACTAAATCCACCACCGCTTCAACGGCTGTATTCACCAGTTCCAGCGCAATGACCATACCAATGGCGACCACAATTATCGCCCATTGCCAGGGACGAATCGCAAAAAACCACGCTCCCGCAATCACCAACAATGCGACCGTCAAATGAATACGTATATTTCGCTGAGTACGCACGGTACGCCACACCCCGGTGCCCGCATAGCGAAACGCAGCGCCGAGACTGCTATGGTGCTTCACGCGTTAATCCCACTTTATACAAAATGTCCTCGGTCTTCTTCATCATTTGTTTTTCATCGTCGGGTTCTACATGATCCCACCCTAACAGGTGAAGCACCCCATGAACCGTCAAGAACGCCACTTCCCGAGCCATACTGTGGCCATATTCTCGTGACTGTTGGTCGGCCTTCTCGACAGAAATAATGATGTCGCCGAGAACATTGTCCCACGGATCGGAAGAGTCGCCTTCACGCTGACTAAAAGAGAGGACGTCGGTCGGCTTGTCCAATCCCCGATAGGTTCGGTTGAGCTCTCGAATCGTCTCATCATCCGTTAGTACCAGCGACAGTTCTGCATCCTCGAGACCGCCTAATTCACTCAGCGCCGCCTGTGCTGCGCGAATGGCCACCTCTTCCCATTGTGCACACCATTGCGGATGACTATCGACTGCAATCTCCATTTAGTGAGTCCGACTCCTTTCCATTTCCTTCAACACGCGATCGGGATATTCAATCCTCTGATGAAACACCCCAGTCAATACCCGCGTAAATGTCCTGGCAATCACGTCCAGCTCCTTTAAGGTCAAATTGGACTCATCCAACTGTCCGTCTTCCAGACGTTCTTTGATGAGTCGTCTCACCACCTGTTCAATGGCCGGAGGTGTCGGGTTCTTCAGAGTGCGGGCGGTGGCTTCGCTTGCATCGGCCAACATGACAATGGCTGTTTCCTTGGATTGTGGTCGAGGCCCATCATAGCGAAAATCGGATTCGTCCACGCCCTCTCCATTGTCCTGATCAAGCGCCTTTTGATAGAAGAAGCGGATTAACGTCGTCCCATGATGCTCGCGAATAAAGTTGACAATGGGCTCCGGAACTTTATACTCATGCGCCAGTTCAATTCCATCGCGCACATGGGAAGAAATGATTAGCGAAGACAGGGACGGTGCCAATCGATCATGCGGGTTTTCTGCGCCAAACTGATTGTCGACAAAAAAATAGGGCCGCTTAGACTTGCCAATATCATGATAATAAGCCCCGACCCGCGCTAAGAGAGAATTGCCTCCTACCGCCTCGGTGGCAGATTCAGCCAAGTTTCCCACCATAATACTATGGTGGTACGTCCCAGGCGCTTCCACCAGTAATTTTCTCATCAGGGGCTGATTAGGATTGGAAAGCTCAATCAGCTTCATAGCGGTAATGATGCCAAATGGCCCCTCAAGAAGGGGAATCGATCCCATCGCCAAAATAGACGCAAAGAGTCCATCGACCAATGCCCAGACCAAATACTCCCACACCTGGACCTGAAACAACCCCGCCCCTTCCATGACATCCAGCCCCAATAACGCTACTAAATTGACCATGCCAACCAAAAGTCCGGCCCTTAAGATGTCATAGCGTTGCGACAGGCGACTGGTGCCGAACACCCCAGCAATACCGCCGAAGAAGGAGACGAGGGCCACATTCAGATCTGCTCCAGTTAATACCGCCACCGAAAGAGCGAGCATCCCCGCAACGACTAACCCCAATCCAGGTTCCACCAACGCCGTGACCATAATCGCGGCGGAAGGCACGACCAGATAACTTAGTCCAGGCACGCCACTCAAGGTATCCGCTGCAGCAAGTCCAACCACAATAATGAGAGCGGTGATGACAGCGACCCGCCAAGAGTCCAGAAGTTGTCGTCGAATGAACCAAAAATATCCGCCCACCAATACAATGACAGCCGTGGCGAAAATCATCGATCCGACAATCGGGCCGATGTCAAAGCCATCATCTAAGAGTCCTAAACTCTGCAACACGGAAATATCTCCCGGAGTCACCACTTGACCCGCCTGAACAACCACTTCCCCTTTTAAGATTTTAATTAAGGGAACACGACTGGCTGCCTCATCTCGGCGACTCAAGGTATCCTCGTGATTTAGGAAGGTATTAGGCACCACTAAACTCTGCGTTAAAGAGGTCAAAAATAGGCGAAGCCCTGGCGCTGTGGTCTCCTGCGAAGCTAGCTTGTCAACAAACTGCTTCGCCTCATCTAGTCCCACACCACTGTTGCGAATACCATTGCCGTTCCCCATAACGGAGGATAGTATAACCAGCGTATCCTGTTGCAATTGGCCGATCGTCGCCGAAGGAAGGGACAATACCGTTCCCCAAACCGATGACGGCAGTCCAATCGGCATGGCGTTCTCTAAGGCCGCTTCACGTTCACTGAGCGGTGCCGCTGTATCTAACGACAGCTGAGAAATGTACGAAAAATCGCTCTCAGCGATCTTCTTTTGTTTTGTCAAAATACTGGAATTGGTAGTATACACGTTAGGGGTAGCATTCATGGCTTGTTGTCGTGCTTTTGCTGTGGCGGACCAATCCACGACCCCATAGGGCGCTTCGACAGTTCGCGGGGCCAAATCCCCGGCCGACAAATCCACACGATGCGAAAAAAGGGTCACGGTAAAGAGGGCCACGATAAGGAGCCATGCCAAAATGGCAACCCCTATTTGTGCAGCGTGCCCGTCTTTGACCCACGGATAACGACTAGCCAATCGCGTCACGAATCTCCCATCATTGGGATTTTTGTTCATGGTCGTCGTCTCCTTGCCCCTCCTCAAACCGTTGGTATGCTCGAATAATTTTGGCGACCAAAGGGTGCCGAACCACATCCCGTTCTGACAATTGCACGACCGACACACCTTCCACGTCATCTAATATTTGCGCCGCCGTACTAAGACCTGAGCGTTGCCCACGACCTAAGTCAACCTGGGTCCGATCACCCGTCACCACCATTTTAGATCCTTCGCCCAATCGCGTCAGGGCCATCTTCATCTGCTCGTAGGTGGTATTTTGAGCTTCATCCAAAATAATAAAGCTTTGGCTCAACGTTCGGCCTCGCATGTAGGCTAACGGAGCGATGTCAATATTGCCTCGCTCGCGATACTTCTCAACCGCT